>JAYUGD010000223.1:0-2205 GCA_043767785.1 Zavarzinella sp.
CCCCGGCGAGTACGCCCGGCGGACTCGCTCACCCAAGGTTCTTTGTCTCATTCATGGCGCGACGACGATTTTTGCACAAGCTCGGAGCGTGAGGAGTACGTTGGGCCGCGGGCCCAGCATTTTCCATTCCCGTCCCGTCGCCGCGTCTGGTATCCTGTCTCCACTAGGAGACTCGCCCGATGACGCCCGGTGACACCACGCTGGAACAGGCCGTTCAGGACTTCTTGAAGGCCCGCGCTGCCGACCCACAACTCACGCCCGAAGCGTTTTGCGCGGCTTCTCCGCACCTGCTCGGCGGCCTGCTGCAAGTCTTGCAGGCCATCACGGCCAGCGCCGACGGGACGAACACGGTTCTCCAGCAAGCCAACGACTCCGGTCCGGTCGTGGCCGCGCCCTCAAAACTCGGCGTGTACGCGATCAAGAAGAAGCTCGGCGAAGGCGGCATGGGGGCGGTCTACTTGGCCGTGGACACGCGGCTTAACCGCGAAGTGGCCGTCAAGGTGATGCGGCCGGAGATCGCTTCGCAGCCGTTGGCCCGCGCCCGCTTCCTCCGGGAGGCGCAGGCGATGGCGGCGGTGAAGCACGAGAACGTGGCGACGATCCACGCCGCCAATGAGGAGCCGGACGGCACCACGTGGCTGGCGATGGAACTGCTGGAGGGCGAATCCCTCGACGACGCGCTGAAGGCCCGCCGGCCGATGGATTGGAAGGCCGTCCGCCGCATCGGCCGGGAGACCGCCCTTGGCCTGCACGCCGCCCACGCCAAGAAGCTGATCCACCGGGACGTGAAGCCCGCCAACATTTGGCTGGAAGCCCCGGACGGCAAAGTGAAGCTCCTCGACTTCGGCCTCGCCCGCCAAGTCGAAGCCGAAGTCGAAGTGACCGGCAGCGGCGCCCTGATCGGCACGCCGGCGTACATGGCCCCCGAACAGGCGTGCGGCGATCCGGTCGATCAGCGCTGCGACTTGTTCTCCCTTGGCGTCTTGCTCTACCGGCTGACGACGGGCAAACTCCCGTTCCACGGGGCTAACGTGATGGCCGTCCTCTCGGCGCTTGCCAACCACGAGCCGACCCCCGTGAAGACTTTGCGCCCCGACTGCCCGGCCGGGCTGGCCGACCTGATTCACCGCTTGCTCGCCAAGACCCGCGACGCCCGCCCCGCCAGCGCCAAGGCCGTCGCCGACGAATTGCTCAGACTCGACCGCGACGGCACCCCGACGGCTCCGGTCGTGGAAGCCCTCCCCGCCGCCGACCCGTGGGCGGCGATTGACGACGAAACGACGACGGCGGCGGCCGTGCCGAAGACTCCAATCGCTCACGCTCATGGCTCGCCAAGAAAGTCGAAGAAGTGGCTGCTGGCTCTGCCGGTGCTGCTGCTCCTGATGGGCGGTGGGTACGTCATCATCAAGGTGACGAACAAGGACGGCAGCGTCACCGAGTTGAAGGTTCCGGATGATGCGAAAATCGAAGTGGTGGACGACAAGGGGAAGACGGTGGCCGTCGTGCCGCCGAAGCAGACCGACCCGCGCACGGCGACGTTCAAAAACAAACTAGGGATGGAATTTGTGAAAGTGCCCAAAGGGACCGGCTGGTTGGGCGGCGGGGGCGGGAAGCAAGGCGGTACGAAGGTAGAGTTCAAGGATGACTTTTACCTCGGCAGATACGAGGTCACTCAGGAGGAATGGGAGAAAGTGACTGGAGACACGCCGAGTTGGTTCTCCCGAGCGGGCGAGCGGAGACAAAAGGTGAAGGACATCGCGGACGCGAACCTGAAGCGATTCCCAGTAGACAACGCCTCGTGGGAAGACTGTCAACTGTTTGTCGAGCGGCTGAACAAAATGGAAAATGCCGCGGGTTGGGTTTATCGGCTCCCAACCGCGGAGGAGTGGGAATATGCCTGTCGGGGTGGCCCAGTCGGCAAGTCAGAAAGTGCCTTTCACTATTACTTTTCCAAACCGACAAACACGTTGTTGGCGAATCAGGCGAATTTTGGCATCCAAGAGGGAATTGGTTTGGACCGGACGTGCGAGGTCGGGTCGTACGAACCGAATTCGCTCGGCTTGTTCGATATGCACGGAAATGTATGGGAGTGGTGTGGCAACGGTCTGCCTCCGGAGCCCGGCGATCCCATGGGGACCATTCGCCGAGAGCCAAGGGGTGGCGGTTGGTACCACAAATCGGGGGATTGCGGGGCGGCATTTCACC
>JAYUGD010000224.1:0-6296 GCA_043767785.1 Zavarzinella sp.
GAAATAGTTCCCGGCCGGCGGGCCGCCCAACCTAGGAACAACAGACACTTCCTTGTAGAATAACACGGATTGGCCAGACTTCCATATCCCATTTCCGCACCCGGCGAATCCCGCGGCCCCGCCGCTGGTATCGCCGGGTGCGCTGATTGTGGGATTGACGCCCTTTCCGTGTGAGAAACCACCTTGGCGGACGCGACTCCCCCGGCCGGCGGCCCCCCCACTCCCAGCGGAACCCCCGGCGCCCCGATCCCGGCCCTCGACATCGAGCACGAACTCCGGGACAGCTATCTGACGTACGCCATGAGCGTCATCGTCAGCCGGGCCTTGCCGGACGTCCGGGACGGCCTCAAGCCCGTGCAGCGCCGTGTTCTGGTCGCCATGCACGACATGAACCTGACGCCCGGCTCCCCGACGACGAAGTGCGCCGCCATCGTCGGCCGCACGATGGAGCGCTACCACCCGCACGGCGACATGAGCATCTACGACACGCTCGTGCGCCTCGCCCAAGACTGGGTGCTGCGATACAAGTTGATCCACGGGCAGGGGAACTTCGGGTCCGTCGCCGGCCTGCCGGCCGCCGCCCCGCGGTACACCGAAGCCCGGCTGACCAACCTCGCGGCCGACCTGCTGGCCGACCTCGACCGCGAGACGGTGGACTTCATCCCCAACTACGACGGCAAGTACCGCGAGCCGCTCGTGCTGCCGTGCCGCGTGCCGAACCTGCTCATCAACGGGTCGGACGGCATCGCCGTCGGCATGGCCACGGAAATCCCGCCGCACAACGTCAAGGAAGTCTGTTCCGGGATGATCGCCCTGATCGACAACCCGGAGATCACGCTCCCCGAGTTGCTGCAGCACATCCCCGGCCCGGACTTCCCGACCGGCGGCATCATCCGCGGCCGGCAGGGCATCGTGGACGGCTACAAGACCGGCCGCGGCCGCATCACCTTGCGCGCCCGCTGCGACATCATCGAGGGCAAGAAGGCCCAGATTATCATCAAGGAAGTCCCGTACCAGCAGACGCGCAACCGCCTCGCGGAGCAGATCGGCGAACTGGTCAAGGACGAGCGCATCAAGGGCATCGACGAAGTGCGCGACGAGAGCGCCCCGCGCCTCGGCGAACCCGTCCGCCTCGTGGTTTACTTGAAAAAGGACGTGGACCCGCACCTCGTCCTGAACCAGCTTTACGAGTACTCCCCGCTGCAGAAGACGGTGAGCATCATCCTGCTGGCCCTCACCGACGGCCGGCCGAAGGTGCTGACCCTGCGCGAGATGATGCAGGAGTTCCTGAAGCACCGCATTCAGGTGATCCGCCGGCGCACGGAGTATTTGCTCCGCGAGGCCAAGCGGCGCGGGCACTTCCTCGAAGGGCAACTGATCGCGTTCTCGTCGATTGAAGAGATTATCCGCATCTGCCGGGCCGCCCCGGACCGGGCCGACGCCAAGCGGCAACTGATCACGATGACCGTCGCCGCCACCGTGCTGCACCGGGCGCTGGGGGACGAAGCCTTCACCGCCCTGCAGCGCGAGATCGGCGTGTCGGACGAGTACCACATGACCGACCAGCAGGCCGAGGCCATTGTCCGCTTGCAGATCGGCCAGTTGGCGAACTTGGAGCGGGACGAGATCTTCCGCGAGTACGCCGGCCTGCGCGAACACATCACGAGTTACGAGACGCTGTTGAGTTCCGAGGCGAACGTCCTCGCCGTCGTGCGGACGGACCTCGAAGAGGTGATGAAGAAGTACGGCGACGCCCGCAAGACGGAGATCACGGACGAAGGCGGCAGCGTCAACCTCGAAGACCTCATCAAGGAAGAAGACGTCGTCGTCAGCATCTCGCACGCCGGGTACGTCAAGCGGATGAACCTGAACACCTTCCGCACGCAGCACCGCGGCGGCAAGGGCGTCAGCGGCGGCGCGCGGGATGAAGACTTCATCGAGCACTTCTTCGTCGCGTCCACGCACGCCTACTTGTTGTGCTTCACCAGCCGCGGCCAGTGCCATTGGCTGAAGGTGTACGACATCCCCGAGGCGGCCCGCACGTCCGGCGGCCGGTCCATCGCCAACGTGCTGACCTTCAAGCCGGACGAAAAGCTCGAAAGCCTGATCCCCGTCCGGCACTTTGAAGAAAACTCGTTCCTGCTGATGGCCACCAAGAACGGCCTCATCAAGAAGACGCCGCTGACCGAATACAGCCGGCCCCGGCAAGGGGGCGTGATCGGCATCAACCTCGAAGACGGCGACGCGCTGATCGACGTGGCCCTCGTCCGGCCAGGGGATGAAATCGTCCTTAGCACACGCATGGGCATGGCGATCCGCTTCGGCGAGAACAACGCCCGGCCGATGGGCCGCAACACGATGGGCGTGAAGGGCATCAACCTGGCCAAGGGGGACGAGGTCATCGGCATGGTGGTCGCCGACCCGGACGGCCAACTGCTGACGGTGTGCGAGAACGGCTACGGCAAGCGCACCCCGTTCGGCCCGAACACGCCGGACGCCGTCGCCCCGGTCGACGGCGAACCCGAACCGGAGATCGTGGAAGTGACCGCCGCCGAACCGGAAGGCGAAGAAGGCGAAACGGCCTACGGCGGCGGCCGCAGTTACCGCAAGCAGCGCCGCGGCGGCAAGGGCCTCAAGGACATCAAGGCCAGCGACCGCAACGGGGCCGTCGTCGGCATCGTCCCGGTGCGGGCCGACACGGACGACGTGATGCTGATTACCCTGCAAGGCATGGTGACGCGGATCAAAGTCAGCGAAATCCGCGAAACCGGCCGCAACACTCAGGGGGTAAGAGTCATTAACCCCGCCGAGGGGGACAAACTGGCCTCGGTGGCGAAGGTGGCGCGGGAAGAAGTGGTGGTCGAGGAGGCCGTCGCGGATGCGCCGCCCCCCGTTTAGCCGCGACGCGGAGTCTTCGGAGCGGAGCGCGGACTTCAACCCGAAGACGAGTGAACCACGAATAACACGAATAACACGAATGAATCAACAATCACCGGATACGATCTTTACGAGATGCGTTGGAAAAAAGCGGTTTGATTCGTGTTAATCGTGTTATTCGTGGTTAAAAATTCTTCTGGGCTGAAGCCCGCGCTCCGCTCCGAAGACTCCGCGTCGCGGCTAAACGAAGAGGGTTCTCTCCATGCGTCTCTCCCTTCTCGCCCTCCTCTTCGCCGCCCCCGCGTTCGCCGAGCTGCCGGCGGCCGAAAAAGGCAAAGTCACCTTCAAGCCCATTGACGACCAAGCCGCCATTCCCGAACGATACCGCCTCCAGGAATACGCCTTCGACTACACGCTGACGCCGAAGCGGGAACTGCCGGTCAGCGGCATCACCATCTCGGACCTGACGTTCCCGTCGCCAGTCACGACCAAGCACGAGTCGAACAACACGGTCCACGGCGAGTATTACCGGCCGGGCGGCAAGGGGCCGTTCCCCGGCGTGATCTTGCTGGACATCCTCGACGGCAGCCAAGTCGTGTCGCGCGGGCTGGCCAACATGTTCTCCCAGAACGGCATCGCCGCCCTCATCATCCAGATGCCGTACTACGGCCCGCGCCGGCCGGCCAACGAGAAGATCCGCCTGCTCTCCCCGGACATCACGCAGACGATGGCCAACATCCGGCAGACCGTCCTCGACAACCGCTGCGGCGTGGCGTGGCTGGAGAGTCGCCCCGAGGTGGACAAGAAGCGGCTCGGCATTCACGGCACCAGCCTCGGCAGCTTCATGGGCGCCCTGACGGCCGAGGCCGAGCCGAGACTGACGCGCGTCTCCCTAATGCTCGGCGGCGGCGGCCTGGTGGACGCCTACTGGGACCACCCGCAGGCCAAGCCGCTGCTGTCGGCCGTCGCGCTGCTCGGCATCACCAAGGACCACATGAAGGCCGTCATCGCCCCGGCCGACCCGATCACCAACGCCGCCGCCCTGAAGACCCGCCGCGTGCTGATGATCGCCGCCAGCCGCGACGACGTGGTCCCGCCGTCGGCCGCGAAGGCGATGTGGGAGGCGACCGGCAAGCAAAAGATCGTCTGGATCAACGCCACCCACGTCGGCTCCGCCCTGTTCCTGTTCGAGGCGACCAACACGATTGTCAAGTTCTTTAACGAGGAGTGACAGCCACGTTGGCCGGCCGACCCTTCGCCCGTTGCCACGCTGCCAAGACTGCTGCCAACGCGCGACACCGTTTTGCCCAATGCCGGCCGGATTGCCCACTCTCCGCTGGCGTCCGGCCACCGGCCAAACTATCCGGTTGTAATGGCGATTGCGTCTCCCCACCCATCTTGTTAGCCGCGACGCGGAGGCTTTGCGGAGAGGAGCGCGTCCCGCGTGTCAAACCCTGACCGGAGGCTTCCGGAATCCGCGCGGTTCGGCCTCACGGCCGAGTGGAGCGGGACTGTCCGGTTGTGATGGCGCTTCTGCCGGGCCGCAACTCCCGGACCGGTCGAGGAGCACGGCAAGGTGATCCCCCGACCGTTCCGAACCGGCCCTACGGCAGTCAAGCCGAATGATTGCAAAGAAATTGATTGGACTTGGCCCGCCGCCGTGGTTAGTCTGCCGACTGAAAGCAAGTGCGGCTAACGCGACTCTGAAAGACTAGAACAGACAGACGCAATTCTGTCCGACAGTCACTCGGTGGCCGATCTCCGCCGGGGGACTTGCAGCCAGCCGGCGCGTTGGAATGGGGCGAGGTTGGAAGCGGCGTAAGGCGCCATTCGTGGGATGGATTGCGCATCGGGCGGCCGCCAATTCGCCATCGGTGGCACCCCGAAAGGAAAGTCTTACGGCGAATGCACCGGGCAACGTCGGTCAGATGACAGATCGCGCCGGCGCAATCCAATCTGAAGTTCGGCCGGATATCCATCCTGCGTACCATGCTTCTGGCGAACGGAGTCAACATGCAAAAGACAATCGCCCCCTTGATCATTTTCTTCCTTGCCCCTTTGGTTATCGGGTCAACGCATGCCTTTGGCGGCGAGACGGACGAGGTTGGCAAGTTCATCACCTATTACCACCGCAAGCCGGAGCCGACGCGCGTACCCGAAATGTTGACGGCAGCCCTGAAAGAGGTCAGCGGCGAGCCCTCCCCTTTCCGCCCCGACAATGGCCCTGAACTCACGGCCACCGCGTTCGGGCACATGGGAAAGGGGCAGCCGAAATTGGTTCGCCACTACGAGTCGCTGTTCGACGACTCCGGCAAACAAGGGAAGACCTTCTTGTTGCACGCGTTGCGGGTGTGCGGCGACGCCGATACGTCGAAGCGGATGGAGAAATGGGCCGGCGATCCGCGAAACGCGGACTGTAAGAAGGAGATCGAAGTCGCCCGCACGTTCCTGGCCGACCCGAAACGCGAGCTTGCACGCGACAGGGCCGCGAAAACCCCGGAAGATCTCGATTTACTCTGGGCCGACTTTTTGGTCACCGGTGAATACACGCCGGTCGGGCGAATCCTCGGAGTCCTTGAGGAACCCCGAACCCTTCGAGCCGCCGTCGAGAAGCGGCTTAAAGCCCCGCTGCCCGACCCGGCCAAGGGGCCGGATGTCCTCGCCATTATGAAATTGCTGGGCCTTCTGGAACCCGGCACGAAGGACAAACTGGTGCGGGGTGACCTGGAACTCGTGATGTTTTACGACCGCCGCGGCAGGCTTCGGGGCGACGGATTAGTCCTTCAGGTGATTGGCCAAGACGTGTTCGACCTCAAGGACGGTGCGTTAACCAAAGCCTTGACATTGCACGGCGCGGCCGGCTGGTCCCTGCATTCGAATTTGGAACAACACCCGCGACTCGCCGAATTATTGAAAGAGCGCTATCGCGAGTGCAAGCCGCGGGCGCAGGAACTCATCAAACGGTGGCTGCGGATCGACCAGCCGTTTCAACTCGGCAACGAGGCAAAGCAGTTACAGGGCACTTGGCAAGCCACCGCCGAGGCGCGAGTCGGTGACACGAGAGACCCCAAGTTAGTCGCGGAGATACTCACATATGTTCGATGGACGTTCGATGAGGACGAGTGCAGGATGACCAAGGCGCTGACAAAGAACTCAACAACGGTGATTGGTCAGGGCGGCACCAACATCTCTACGTTCGAGATCGATGCGGCCAAGAATCCCAGGACAATGTTGCTCACGTCAATCGGGGGAAATGATTGGACCCAGACGTATCCGTGCATTTACAAACTGGAAGGGGACGTCCTCACGGTATGCATGGGCACGGGGAAGGATTGGCCCAAAGATTTTTCGGCCGATTCCGGCATCGTGACGGCGTTGAAAAAAGTGACGGCTAAGCAGCCGAAATAGGCGTCGGGGGG
>JAYUGD010000225.1:0-6294 GCA_043767785.1 Zavarzinella sp.
GGGCTGACGCCGCGACGCTCGCCAAGAGCAAAAGACTCATGTCCCACCACCGGGATATGTCCGCCCGACCGTTTGGAAACAGGAAAGCGGCAACGGACCGGTCAGTCAGAGCGGATATGCCGGTTGGTCGCCGGGAAAAGCCAAAGGTACTTTTGGATTCCGTTGACGGTCTCAATCTACATGATAATCTTTGACTATCCGGGTATCCCAAAATACCCATTTTCTCACGACCGATTCACTGAGGACATGCCATGCGTTGGGCATTCTCGTTGGCCTTGGCGGGAGTCGTCATTCCGGCGGTGAGCGAAGTTGCCTCCGCCCACCCCATTCGAAACCGCTTTTGCTATCCGTATGCGGTCCCTGTTGTTCCCGTCGCCCCGGTCGCGGGATCTTTTGGCTTTGGGAGTTACGGCGGCTTCGGAGGTTACGGCTTCGGGGCCACGGGCTTCGGCGCAACTACTTACGGTTGGAACCCCGTGGCGCTGGCGCCGAACGGCGGCTTCGGGAACGGCGGCTTCGGCGCGCAAGGGGGGGACTTCGGTTTCGATCCGGCGACCGCCGCTTTGGCCATCGAGATCATCAGGATCATTCAAGCCAAGCGGGCGGGCGGCGGCGGGCCGGCGCCGCTGGGTGGCGGGCCGCCGCCGCTGGGTGGCGGGCCGCCGCCGTTGGGCGGCGGAGCGGCTCCCAATGCCGACTTGGCGGCCATCCACATGAAACTCGACGCCATTCTTTACAACCAAGCCGTCCAGAGCGTGCAGGGCACCAAAATCCTCGAAACCGTGACCGGCTCCGACAAGAAGCTGGACGAAGCCATGAAAAAGATCGACTCGATCCGCGTGAAAGTCGGCGCCCCGTAACGGGAGTGGGCGAACCCTGACGATTGCGAAGCCGGTGACGGGTTTAGCGCCCGCCGCCGGCTTTTTTTTTTGCCGGGCGGCGAATGCGGTTGCCCGCGCAACCCGGACTGCCGAACGAAGTGGGAGGACCGTGATCGCAACGGCCGCCTGGCTTGGGCGGCCGTTTCTCGCACAAGGACGTGTCGTATGCCCCGCTCCCGCCTGCTGTTCGTGATCCCGTTGATCGGCGTGGCGGCCTATTTCCCCGCCGGCGCGGCCGAGCAAATCCCCCTACCCCTGCCCATGCCCATGCCCAAGACGGCGGAACCGGCCGCACCGCCGGTCACGTTGCCGCCGCCCGTGGCCTCGGCGGCCGGCGACGCGCCGGCCGCCGAGGCGTGCGCCCCGGCCGGCCAGGCGTGCGGCCCACTCTGCGGGCCGCGCATTCGCGTGGTCGTGCCGCGGCCGATCATCACGTTCCGCAAGATTTGCTCAGCGCCCGAAGAACCGACGTGCGCCGTCAGCGCCCCGACGTGCGCCGCCGGCTGCGCCGCCCCGGGGAATTTCGGCGGCGACGGCTTCGGGGCCGCCCCGTCCCGCCCCGTGGCGCCGACGATGACGACGATCCACGTCCCGTACACCTACATGGTGCCCGTCCCGACGTTCGCCGTGATGCCGCAAACGTCGAGTTTCGGGTTCGGCGCGAGTTCATCTGCCGGTTTTGGCGCCGGCTTCGGGGCCGTCCCCGTGGGCGGCTTCGGCGGCGTCAGCCAGTTCGGCACCGTTGGCCAATTCGGCGGCGTACCGGCCGGCCTGCCGGCCGGCAACGGGTTCGGCGCGGCCGGGAATTCGTCCAACGACGTCCTCTTGCGGGCCATCGTTGCCGCGGTGATGAAAAAAGACGGCGGCTTCGGCGCCGCGCCGGAGGCCGACGACTGCAAGAAGGACTTGGCCGCCATGAACGCGAAAATCGAGTTGCTCCGGGCCGACCTCGCCGACTTCGCCCGGACGACGCGGGAGAACGACGGCAAGGTCAAGGAAGCCATCGTCAAGTTGAGCGAGAAACTGGTCATCGTCAACGACAAGTTGGGGGACACGAAGGACGGGAAGACCCTCGCGGCGACCATCGCCGAACTCGACGAGCGGATTACGGCCTTGAAGAAGAACAACCCCACCCTGAAGTAATCGCACAATTCCGACGATTGCCCGAAGCCTCTTCCGTCTGGAAGGGGCTTTTTTCGTTCCGCCCCTTTCCCCGCTTGCCCACCTTCTGCCGCCGCGAGGATTCCCGCATTCCGTTTGGGAAAACCAATCATTTTGGGCGCGGCGGCGGCCGATGAAACAGTCGCCCGCACAGGCGGCTCAACCGGCGAGACCCTTCCGACTCGGGTAATTGAATTTCACTTTGAGGCCATGATGCGACGCTCGCCCCTCTGGTTGCCGGCCCTCTTCCTCACGATGCCCGGAATCGGCTGCCACACCATGAAGTCCGCGCTGCGGGAGTGTGCCGACGCCTGCCCGGGGGAAGAACCCGCCACGGTCGTGAAGGCCCCGGCCCCGAAAATTGAAATCGAGACGCCCGACACCATTGTCGTGAAGGCGCCCGCCCCGAAAGTCGTTTACGAACAGCCGTGCGGGCCGCAGTGCCCGCCGCAAGGCCCCGGCTTCGGCGGGGCGCCGCAGGGGCCGGGGTTCGGCGGCGCGCCGCAACAACCGAGCTTCGGGGCCGCCCCGCCGATGATGATGGCCGGGTACGGCGCCGCGCCGGGGTTTGTGAACGGGGAAGTGAAAGAGAACAACTCCATCGGCCTGATGTTCACGTCCCTCCGGATCAACATTCCGTGGCTGCGACTGAGATTGATCCCGGAGCCGTCCGAGGTGACGATCCGCGGCCAAGCGCCCAACACGTTCGGAGCCGTGCCGGTCCAAGGCTTCGGAACCGTGCCGATGGTGATGCCCGGCTTCGGCGGCGCGCCGATGCAACAGGGCTTCGGCGGGACGATGGGCGGCCAAACGGTGTACATGGGGACGCAGTACGTCCCGATGCAGGGGATGCAGGCCGTGCAAGTCCCCACGGGCGGCGTCGCGGGCGGCAACGGCTTCGGGACCATCCCCGGCGGCCAAAACTTCGGGCCGCCCCAGGGCGGCAACGGCTTCGGGGCCGCCCCGGCGGGAGACGGCACGGCCGAGGCCGTCGAAAAGCTCAAGCAGAAGCTTAAGGAGTGCGAAGAGTTACAGAATAAGCTCAAGTCGCTGCCGGTCCCCAAGACGTGACCGCGCCGAAGATTGTTCCTCACTCATCCGCCAGTTTCCGGCCCACCAGTTCGATGAACACGTCTTCCAGGGTGGGCTGCGACTTCTCCAGCGACTGGATCAGGGTGCCGGCCGACACGAGGTGTTGGACCACCGGGCCGATGGCCGACTCTTCTTTCAGGGACACTTTTAGCACCACCGTTGTCGGGGTTTCGGTTTGCGTCGCCTGATGCACACCGGGGAGCGTGTTCACGCCCGTCACGCCTTTCGGGCCGGGCGAGAGTGTGAGCGTGAACAGCGGGTATTCCTGGACCTTTCGCTTCAAGTTGGCGGGGGTGTCGCACGCTAAAACCTTGCCGCGGTCGATGATCGCCAAGCGGTCGCACAACTCGTCGGCCTCGGCCATGTAGTGGGTCGTCAACAAGAGCGTGCGCTGGCGGTTCTCGGCCATCCACTCTTGGATGAAGGCGCGGATGGCGCGGGCCGAGGTCACGTCGAGGCCGAGCGTCGGCTCGTCGAGGAACAGGATCTTCGGGTCGGTGATGAAGCCGCGGCAGAAGTTCATCTTCTGCCGTTGGCCCGTGGACAGGTGGCTCACCCGGCTGCCGGCCTTGTCCATGAGGGCGACGACGGTCAGCAGGCGGTCCATGCGGCTGCGGATCAGGTCGTTGGCGACGCCGTAGATGCGCGAGAAGAGCCAGAGGTTTTCCCGCACCGTCAGGATGCCGTACCCGCTCGACTCGCCGCCGGACACCATGTTGATGCGCGGCCGCAACTCGACGGCCTGCGTCACCACGTCGAGGCCGTCCACATACGCTTGACCCGTGGTGGGCGAGAGCAGCGTGGTCAGGATCTTGATGAGCGTCGTCTTGCCCGCCCCGTTGGGGCCGAGCAGGCCGAAGAGTTCCCCCGGCCGGACTTCAAGGGACACGCCGGCGAGGGCGGTGAACGTGTCTTCCGGCACGGCCGGCTTGCGACGGAACCAGCCGCGGCGTTTCTTGGTGTAGGTGCGGGTCAGGTCGCGCGTCTGGATGGCGAATTCGCTCATGATGTCAGTGTAGGGGGTCGATTTTTGAAAAGCCCATGCACGGCCGAAAGCCCGTGGACGGCCGTCCACGGGCTTTTTCACCCACGACGCGACAAGTATTTTTGCCTCACGGCCGTTAAATTTTCTCCGGGCGTTGAAATTAGCACAAGTGGTACAGTTTTGCTAGTTTAAGATGAATTCCCTGACTGCCCCGTTTGCCAGATCGCCGGAACATCCGCGTTATTCGTTACAACGCGATTTGACTCTCGTGTGGCCTGAACTAGATACTGGCATCGGCAAAGAATTTGGCATGACAGTAACGCCACCGTAGCCGATGTGAGCAAACGACCCGTGAACACCCCCGCGACGGAGACCGGCAACGACACCCGCCTCGGGCTGGTGAACCGTCTGCTCGCCGACGCCGGGCCGTGGGCGTCGCTCGCGGAACTGCTCGCGGACATCCGGGCCACCTACGGGCTGGACGGCGCCGGCTTCCGCTGGCCGGCCGACGGCTACGCGGTCTTCTCCGGCCTCGCCGGGACCGTGTCGCACCGGCCCATGATGTACCCCGTCCCCATCGCCGGCCAAACGCCCGGCGTGCTGACGGTCGCCGGCCACGCCGCCGACGGGGAATGGCTGAAGTTGCTGTCGCTGACGCTCGGGCCGTCGGGCCTGTTCGCCCGGCTGTTCGCCCCGTTCGCCGACCAAGCGCGGGTCGCCCAGCGGCTCGACGACGCCGGCCGCGTGGCGGGCCGCGTCGCCCACGATTTCGACAACGTGTTCCAAGGGGTCACGGGGTTCGCCGCGCTGGCCTTGGAGTCGCTGTCGCCGTCGTCGTCGGCCGCGCAGAACGTGCAGGAAGTGCAGACGGCCGCCCGGCACGGCATGACGTTCAACGTGCAACTGCACCAACTCAACCGGGCCGCGAAGGCCCAGCCCTTCCCGGCCGCGGTCGCCACGGCGGTCGCCCGGGAAATCGCCCGCGTGACGAAGCAATTCCCGGCCGTGACGGTCGAGTCGGCGATCCCCGCCAGCCTGCCGCCCGTGGCGATGGAGGCCGGGATCCTACAGACGGTCGTCGGCCACTTGTTGGACAACGCCGCCGAGGCCGCCCCGAAAACCGGGCCGATGGCCGTGACCGTGACGGCCCGCCTGGTCGAACTGGCCGCCGCCGACTTCGCCGGGTTCCTGGGGCAGCCGACGCCCGGCCCGAACGTGGAAATTGTCGTCCGCGACACCGGGACGGGCCTGACCGACGACGCCCGGCGCAAAATGTTCGTCGAGCCGTTTTTCACCACGAAATTCCGCCACCGCGGCCTGAGCCTCACGGTGGTTTACCGCACGCTGTACGCACACCGCGGCGGCGTTCGGGCGGACGGGGAGCCGGGCCGGGGGGCGACTGTCAAAGTCGTCCTGCCGCTGGCCGTGACTCCCGCGTCCGCCGCGAACGCCGGCCGTCTTCCTGGAGGTTCATCATGAGCAGTCTTCGCATGCCGCCCGCCCCGTTCGACCCGCCGCCGGTCCAGCGCCTGTCCCCGACGGGGGGCCTCGGCGACTTCCAGACGTCCGGCGAGATCCGCATCCTGATCCTCGACGACGACGCCTCCATCTGCACGTTCATCCGCACGCTGCTGGGCAACGAGGGGTTCCTGATCGACACCCTCTCCGACCCCAGCCAAGTGGAAGGGTGGCTCAAGGGCCAGCAGTACCACCTGATCATTATGGACTACATCCTGCCCGGCCTGAACGCCGAGCAGATCTTCGCGTGGGTCCGCGACCACCAGCCGGAGGCCAGCGTCATCGTCGTGACGGCCTACCCGTCCGTGGAGAGCGCCCTGAGCTGCCTGCGGGCGCGCACCTACGACTACCTGACCAAGCCGTTCCAGCCGGACCAGATGCGGAACCTCGTGGTCCGCTGCCTGGAGTCGAAGGGCCTGCTGCGGATGACGGAAGAGGCCCTGCGCGAGACCCTCGGCGGCGTGATCCGCGAGCGCCGCAAGGGGCTGAAGATGACCCTGCAGCAGATGTCCAACCGCACGGGCGTCTCGCTGGGCTACCTGTCCCAGATTGAGTTGGGGAAGAACTCGGCGTCGATTGAAACGCTGTACCGGATCTGCTTGGCCTTGGGGATGAACATGGCCGAACTCTTCACGGCGGTCCAGGGGAAGAGTTGAA
>JAYUGD010000226.1:0-2197 GCA_043767785.1 Zavarzinella sp.
CATCGACGTACGTCAGCACGATCAAGTCGTTCGGCTGGGCTTGCAGGATCTGATCATTCTCGATGACCTTCTCGGCCTTCTCAAGAGGAACCACGGCGCGGAACACGCCCGAGTGAATCGTGCCGTCGTCCACGACGGGCTTCGGGGCTTCCACGGGCTTCGGCGGCGCTTCCGCCTTCGGCTCCGCGGTCTTGGGTTCAGGCGCTTTAGGGTCGGCGGTCTTCAGGTCCGCCGATTTTGGGTCGGTCGATTTGGGGTCGGCCGGTTCCTTCTTCTCTTCCTTCACCGGGTCAATCACCACGGGCGCCGGGGTCTCGTACACTTGGCGGGCGATCTTCGCCTCGGTGAGGATCACTTCGACGCGGTCGAGTTTCTTGAACTTGTCCAGCTTATTCGGATCGGCTTTCGCCGTGGGCGCCGTCGGGTTGGCGGCCCCTTCGGCGGTGATTTCTTCCAAGGTCTTTTCGCGGTAGACTTCGACGACGGCCTTCAACACGTCGGCCCCGTCGGTCAGGTCGAAGTCCGCGTCCGTCACTTGGAGGTTGATGCCGCGCCCGAGGACGACGCCTTGAAGCGTCTCGGCGTAGGCCCCGTCCATGATGGCCGCGGAGGCGGTGCCCACCACGTCAATTTCCTTGAGGACGGTCACTTCCTTGTTGCCGGCGGCGGTGTGGATGTCGCGGTAAGTGATTTTGATCTTGTCCCCGCCGCGAATTTCCAGCCGGTTGTTCTTCGGCTGCGGCTTGCCCAAGGCGGTCGGGATCGACCCGATCACGACGCGGACGTTGCGGCCGATGGGGAAGCACTCGACGGTTTCCACGTCCCCGCTGGCGGATTCGACGCGGACGCCGACGGTCTTGCCCGGTTCCAGCGCGGCCAAGTCGGCGTCGTCCACGCGGACGAAGAGGCGCTTGCCGGCTTCCAGCAGTTCGGCGTTGACGGTCTTGGTCGCGGTCGTCGGGTCGGGCGGGGGCAGGGCGGTGCCGACGCGCTCCAGCGCGGAGATCGCCCGGCTATAGTGACCCTGTTGGAAGTGGCCGAGGCCGATGTAGTAGTATGCTTGGTTGACTTGCGGGCTGACCGGGAACTTCTCGATCACGTCCCGCATGAACTTGAAGCACTTGCCGTAGTTGCGGCTCTCAAAGTAGCAGACGCCGATCTTGAGGGTCGCCTCGGCCTTCTGCTCTTCGTTGGTGTTCTCTTCCACCGTGGCCGATTCAAAGTAAGTCCGCGCCCGGTCGAAGGCCCGTTCTTTGGTCAGCAGGTGATTCCCGAGTTTCAGGTGGGCGTCGAACCTCACGCGGCTGCGGGGGTAGCGCTCAATCACCGACTGCCAGACCTCGACGGCCTTGGCGGCTTCGCCGGCCTCCAAGCGGGCGTCCCCGGCCTCGATCAGCTTTCGGGCCGTGCGGTCCTCGATGATGGACCCGCGTTCGCCGTCTTTGCCGTCCTTCCCCTTTTTGTCCTTGGCCGCCTCTTGCGCGTGGGCCAACCGGGACTGGTCCCCGGAGAGGGCCACGACGGCGGCGAGGCCGGCGAGGAGCATGAAACAAGAGAAGCGAAGAAATCGGATGGAGGCGGCGTGTGTCATGGAGGAATCGGCAAATTCGGAAAGAGAACGGAGGGTGTCCGTCGGCCAGCGGGGCGGGAACTTTATCGCGCGGTCCGCGTCATAGGCGGGACGGACCTCCCACATCAGACGCGCCTGCCGCCGGAAAAGTTCCGCGTGGGGGGTAGTATGACAGTCCGCCCGCGCGAAAGCAACAACGAAAGCCCGGAGTTCGCCGGATTTTGCGGGCAAGATTCGCTTTCGCCCCGGCCATATTTCGTGGCGGGGACGGTATTTAAGGAAGAGTTTTCTTGCCAGAAGTCATGCGGATGCGATAGAATCCTGACAAGTTCGGCCCGCCCGCCGACCTCCCGCCCGCGACATCTTACCGCCGATGGTCCCCATGACTCCGAACCTTCTGAACGGCGAACCCCCCGCGGGGCCATCGGCCGGAACCGCGTCGTCCATCGACGTCGCCGACGCCTTGCGCGTGATGCGGTCCCGCAGCCCCGAGGAATCCTTGGGCGTGAAAACCCATCGCGGGCTGCTCAAGTCGTCTGTTCAGGCCGGGATTATCACGGCTATCCTCTTCGCCGCCCTGACCGCCGGGCCGTATGCGTGGGCAAAGGTCTTCCCGCCCGCGCCGAA
>JAYUGD010000227.1:0-16358 GCA_043767785.1 Zavarzinella sp.
GATAGCGAGCCTTTAGCGCGTAGTCTTTCTTCTTGGCTGCCGCGAAAAAAGCCCCCATCCCGACTTCCTTAATCTCATCCTTTGCGCGTGCCCTGATCGCCTGAAAACCGAGAAATCGGGTTGCGAGGTTCGGTGATTCAAGTGCCGCGACGACATCTTCGGCCTTCTCCAGTTTCACCTCTGGCACGGTGTAGCCCTTGTGGCCCTTCGGGGTGATACGGTAGATGCGGCCGTCGGTCGGGTCGCCCATGCCGTGCCCGCCGACGCCGCGGTCGTACCAGTCGGCCACGAAGATGCTACCGTCCGGGGCCACGCACACGTCCGACGGCCGGAACCAGTTGTCGCTGCTCGTCAGCAGCATCTCCTTTTCGAGTTCGTAACCCGCGCCCTTCGCCTTCGGCAAGAACCACCGCACTTCGGACGGGGCGCAGTCGCAGTGCAGCAACGCGCCGCGGTACTTCGCGGGGAACAGCGCGCCTTCGTAGAAGGTGATGCCAGTCGGGCTGCCCTGACCGGTGCGCAGCGTCTTGTGGACGATCCCCGGTTGCTCCTCGTGCCAGTGCGTCTGACCGGGGCCGCGCGGGTGGTAGCCGTAGTTGCCGCCGGGCATCACGAAGCAGATGCGGGTTTGTTGGTTGCCGTCGTCGTCGTTGTCCGAGAGCCACACTTCGCCGAAGCTGTTGACGCAGCACTCGTAGTTGTTGCGGAAGTTATGGGCGATTAGTTCGAGGTTGGTGCCGTCCATGTCGCACTTCCAGACCGTGCCGGCCTGGCAATCCGGGCTGCCGGACTTCCATTTGCGGCCCTTGCCGTCCGAGGATTGCAGGCCGTTCACGCCTTGGTCGCCGATGGTGAAGTACAGCTTGCCGTCCGGCCCGATGTTGATGCCGTGGACGCCGTGGTCGTGGTCGAAGCCACCGATGCCGGTGAGGAACTTGGTCGGCGGGCCGTCGGCCTTGCCGTCGCCGTCGGCGTCCGTGAACAACAGGATGTCCGGGGACTGACACACGAAGACCTTGTAGCCCGGCCCCTTGGCGTCCTTGGCGACGGCGATCCCGAGCGGGCCGTACAGTTCTTTACCTTGGTAAAAAACGGTCGAGTCGTCGGCCTTGCCGTCGCCGTCCTTGTCGGTCAGGATCACGACGCGGTCGCCGGCCTCGCGCAGGATCGGCCGGCCGAAGTTCTTACGGCGGTAGTTGACGGCCTCCGTCACCCAGACACGGCCTAAGTGGTCGATGTCCATGCTGGTCGGGTTGATCAGCATCGGCTCGGCGGCGAACAATTCCACCTGCAAGCCGTCGGCCACCGTGAACGATTTGACGGTTTCTTCGGGCGTCTTCTGGGCCGACGCCACGCCGGCGGCCAGCGCCAGCACCAACAAACTGCGGGAGAGCATTGAATTCCCTTGGAAGCGGAAAGGAGGCGGGATGTGTTGTCAGATTACCGGCGGGCGGGGAGGAAGAGAAGAGTTTCACGCAAAGCTCGCAAAGAGGCAAAGCTCGCAAAGAGGACCAAGAAAAAAATGATGACCTTCTTGTAGGAAGAGAAATCAATTTTCTCGTAGTCTCTTTGCGAGCTTTGCCTCTTTGCGAGCTTTGCGTGAAACTCTTCTCCGCAATAATCTCACAGCATTGGCACGAACTCGTCGTCGGAGACGGTTTCGCGGGCCGGGAAATCCTTCTTGGCCAAGAAGACTTCTCGCGGGGGCGGCCCCTGCTCGGCCTCCGGGTGCATTTCCGCGTACTGGACCGGGTGGGTTTCCTTCCAGAAGCACCGCAGGGCGATCTGGCCGCACCGCTCCTGGAACTGGGCCGGGGTCTCCGGCAGCGTCGGGTAGCGGTCCACGAACTCCAGCATCTTCAGGTACTCGTCCGGGTACTCGCCGAGGATGCGCTTGGCCATCGTCTTCTTGTCGGCCGCGTCCATGTAGGTCAGTTCCACCGCCTTGTCCACCCGGCCCGGCCGCGTGGAGATGAACTCCGTCATCCCGTCGGGCAGCTTGCGCGGCTGGCCGAGGGCCGGGTCGATCTTGCTCAGGTCGTTCGTCGTCAGGATCGTAAAGATCCCGTCCGTCCGTTCGACGCCGTCCAAACAGTTCAGCAGGCAGTCGAACGTCAGCGGGGAGAACGAGTCGCGCCCGCCCCCCTTGTCGTCCTTCTGGCCGTTGTCCTTGTCGCGGGCGAACATCATGGACATCATCGAGTTCCGCCGGGCCACGTTTTCGCGGCCGTGGAAGACGTTGTCGATGTCTTCGATGAGGGCCATGCACGGCACGTTGATCTGCATGTCCGTCCACGACTTGATCAGTTCATGGTTGGACATTTCCGCGAGATTGAACACGTAAACCGGCATGTTCAAGTCCTCGGCGAACGCCCGGGCGAGGGCCGTCTTGCCGGTGCCGGGCGGGCCGTAGAGCAGCCAGCCGCGCTTCCACGGGATGCCCTTCTCGGCGTACCAGTCCCGGTTGTTGCGCCACAGTTCGATCTCGTTGATCAACTCCTTGATTCGCTTGGGGAAGATCAGATTGTCCAAGGCCCGGCCCTTGTGCAACGGCATCTTGCCCAAATCCTCCGGCGAGAGGCCGAGCAATCGGTAATACCCCTGCTGATACCACGCAAGCCCGTTGGCGTGCTGGTTGCGGGAATCGTTCTCGTCGCCGCGCTTCGGGACGTAATGGATCACGAACCGGGCCTTGGCCTTCTCCTCCGTGCTGGCGTTGTTCCAGGTGATGTCGTTGGCCTCGTCGCAGGCTTGCATCAGCAATTTTTCGACGTTCAGGCAGCCGCGCATGAACGTGAGGGTGGAATGCACCTTGGTCGCGTCTTCGTTGTTACCGTTGTTGGCCTGCTTGCCGGCCTTGGCCTTCGATTCGACGGCGTTGTTGTAAAAGAACGGGATCCAGCCGTTCCAGAAGATCATGCTTCGCGTGCCGTACTGCTCGTAGGCGACGAGGCCGTACCGGCCGTCGCGGCGGTGGGCGAACCACGCGCCGTACATACGGTCGTACATGCGGGACCGCTTGTACTTGCCGATCAAGTGGGCGACGAGGGCGTTGTGGGCTTCCTCGGTCGGAATTTCAATCTGTTGGATGAACAGGTTGGCGACCCGCCAGAGGACGCCTTTGACCTTCGTCCAGAACCCAGCCAACATGCCCAGCACGCCGATCAAGGCGCCGCCGGCCATGTACTTCCACATGTCTTCCATGGTGAGCCTCTCCGCGGACCGCGTTGGGGAACGAAACAGGATGAAAACCGATAGGCCCGCGAGTGGGGAAAGTCCCCGTCTCCCGCGCGGGATTATACCGGATGTGTCAAATGATGTACCAAACGGAGGAGGGCGCCGCGATGTCGGTTCTCGCGGGAAAATCGGGGGACGTTTCCGGGGCGGGCAAACCGCTTACAATGACGTCTGTCACCCACCCCGAAAGGTCGATTCGTGTACGAAGAACATGCGCCGCCGCGACAAGCCGGTGAACTCCGGTGGACGGTCTTCGGCATTCACTACCGTGTCCTGCCGACGTTCTGGTTCGTGTCGGCCCTGTTGGCCTTCATGTTTATCGGCATGCGGCCGGACGGCATCGCGGTGGACGTGGGGTGCATTTTCGTGGCCATCGTGTTTACCACGCTGGTGCAGGGGCTGGTGTACCGTTCTTACGGCCTGTACTCGACGGTCGTGATCCAAGAGTTCGGGGGCGGAGTGACCCCGGAAGCCGCGCCGCCGAACAGGCTCCAGCGGATCGTGGTGGCGTTGGCGTCCCCGTTCTCCTGCTTCCTCCTGTACGCGCTCGTCTACTACTCCAACCAAGAGTACCAGTGGAGTCAGCATTCGCAGTACACGGAGTTCGCGTACTTCATTCTTAAAATCGTCGGCCTCTTCTGGGGCATCATCGGCCTCTTGCCGATCTACCCGTACCCGGGCGGGCGCGTCATGCTGGAAATCTTCAGCATCCCGTCGCCGATCAAAGGGTTGATTGCCACCTTGGTCGTCTCCATCCTGATCGGAGTTGCCTACATCGGTTTTTTCCTTGCCGCCTACCTCGGAAAAATGCCGAGTGAACTGCCCATTTACGAGCAAATTCGGCTGCCCGCGAACATGTTCGTGGCCGTGTTCTTCGGCATCGCCACCGTCCGCAACGTGCAACTGCTGAACATGATTCGGGCGCAACGGCGACAATACCGCCCGGACCTCGACGCCGACGACGCCCCGTGGGAAAGCCGATGACGCCGGAGCGTGCCCAATGCTCTCTCCCGACGAAGCCGCGTTCATCGACCGCATCCGCGAGGATCACGCGGACGACCTGCCGCGGCTGATCTACGCCGACTGGCTGGACGAGCGCGGCGACCACCCCCGCGCCGACTTCATCCGCGTGCAGTGCGCCTTGGCTAAGTTGCCGCACGACGACCCGGCCGCCGACAAGCTCCGCGAGTACGAGACGCAACTCACGGACGCCCACGCGGCGGCGTGGAGCCGTGACATTGAACCCCTGGTGGAAGGCTTCTCGTACCGCCGCGGCATGTTGGAAGCGGTCGCGGTGAAGCCGGCCCAGTTCGCCCGCTTGGGCGAGAAGGTGTTCGCCAAGTACCCGATCCGGCGGCTGCGGTTTTTGGAAGCGGCCCCCGACGCCTACAAGGTGTTCCAATCCCAGCTCATGCGGTTCGTCGCTGAACTCGACTTCTCCGGTTATCCGATGGACGCCGTGAAGTGCGCCGCCATCGCCCGCGCTCGGCACCTGCGTAACTTGGAAATGTTGGACCTCGGCTATACGGGCATTGCCAGCGACGCGCTGACGGTGTTAATCCAATCTCCCGCCGTCGCCCGGTTGAAGACCTTACGGCTCAACGGGAACCACCCGCTTTCCGCGGACAGCTTGCGGGCGGTGTTCAAGTCTCAAGCCTTGGCCGCCTTGCAAACGCTCGACCTGAGCGACAACCAATTGACGGTGCGGAACCTTGACCCCGTGCTTGAAACTTACGACGCCCTGCCGAAGTTGAAGTACGTGCCGCTGCGGGACAACCGCCTTTGGGTCGGACTTCGAGACTTCATCGGATCGGCGTTCTTTGACCACCTGTTATCGCACGACCCGGCGCTCGACTTAACGGCCAACGAAATCGAGTCCGGGGGCGTTCGCTACCTGTCCGACCTGCCCGCGCTCGCCAAGGTGCGGTCCGTGACGTTGGACCATAACCCGATTCGGGACGCCGGGCTGTCCGCATTGACGCACTCGGCCCACGCGACGGCGTTAGGCCGGCTTTCCGGTGTCCGCTGCGGCCTCTCGGAAGAAAGCGTCCGGGAATTGGCGAACAGTCCGCTGATGGGCCAACTCGTCGAGATCGACTTGCGGGAGAATTTAATCACTCAGGAAAGTGTCGAACGCCTTCTGGAAATGAGCCGCCGGAAGTTATCGGCGGGGACGTTGACCGTCCGGGCCGACCCTGTTATGACCAGCGCGCGGTCGGCGGGCGAACTGTTGAGTACCGTCCTGCGGCGGCCGAGAAATTGAGCGTTGCGAGACGCGGTCAAACCGTGTCCAAGCTCACGATGTTCGGGCACATTTTGCGGAGGCAGTCCGTCAGGTAAGCGCGGACCTCGGCGGCCGTCTCCATGCGCATCGCCTTCTTGGCGACCCGGTGGGCCGTCTCCACTTTGATCGACCGGACCATTTCCTTGATCGTCGGGATGAACGACGGGCTCATGCTCATGCGGCGCAGGCCGAAGCCCAAGAGCGGCAGGAGGCAGACCGGCTTGCCGGCCATCTCGCCGCAGAGCGTCACCGGCTTGTCGTGGACGACGCACTTGCCGATCACTTTTTTCAGCACGCGCAGCACGGCCGGGTGGCACGGGTCGCACAAGTGGGCCACGCGCGGGTTGTCCCGGTCGGCGGCCATCATGTACTGGATCAAGTCGTTCGAGCCGATGCTGACGTAGTCCACTTCCTTGATGATGTGCTCAATGCACACGGCCGCCGCCGGCACTTCGATCATCACCCCAAAGGGGACTTTGTCCGCGAAGGGGATCTTTTGTTGGTGCAGGGCCATCCGCGCCCGGTCCACGAGCCGCTTGAGCTTCCGCACCTCGTCCACGGTGCTGATCATCGGGAACAAGATGCTAATCGTCCCGCCGACGGACGCCCGCAGGATCGCCCGCAGTTGCGTCTGGAAGAACTCCGGGTGTTCGGACGACATGCGGATGCTGCGCCACCCCATGAACGGGTTCGACTCCCGGTGGTGGGCGAAATACTTCACGTGCTTGTCCCCGCCCAGGTCGAGCGTGCGGACGACCACGGAGCGGTTCGGGGCGGCCTCGATCACTTGCCGGTACGCCTCGGTTTGCTCGTCCTCGGTCGGCACGGACGGGTGCGTGAGGAAGACGAACTCGGTGCGGAACAGGCCCACGCCGTCCGCCCCGACGTTGGCGGCCGTCACCGCATCGGCAACGGTGTTGACGTTGGCGTACAACTCGACGCGGACGCCGTCCTTGGTGACGGCCTCCAAGTCCTTGTTCTCGAACAGGGCGTGCCGCAGGTCCACGTACTCGCGCTGGAGTTTTCGGTACGCCGCCTCGACCTCCGGGCCGGGGTTGACGATGGCGATGCCCTCGCGGCCGTCCACCACGATCAGGTCGTTGGCCTTCACTTGTGCCATCAGCCCTTTGAGGCCCGACACGGCCGGAATGCCCAGCGTGCGGGCCAAGACGGCCGCGTGCCCCATGCTCCCGCCGGCCTCGGTGATGATGCCTTGGATCGGCAGCCGTTCGAACAGGGCCGCTTGCGACGGCCGAATCTCGGGGGCGACCAAGATCACCGGGTCGTCCCCCGGCGGGAGGGCGGACCCTTCGGTCGCGGCCAGCCGTTGGATCAGTTGCTCGACCACGTCGCGGATGTCTGTCATCCGCTCCCGCAAGTAGTCGTCCGGAATCTTGGCGAAATAAACGTCGTACTCTTGCTGGGCCTTGTCCAAACTGGAAATGGCGTCCAGTTGCTGGTTCAAGATGAAGCCCTTGACCTTGGCCACGAAGGCCGGGTCGCGGACGAGCATCCGGTGGGCGTGGAAGATCGCCGCGGACTCCTCCCCGAGTTGCACGCGCATCCGCTCGATGGTCGTGTCCAGCGTCGCGGCCACCGCGTCGCAGGCCGTGTCGAAGCGCGACACCTCGGCGGACAGCCCGGCGGCGTCCAAGAGGTTCGGGTTGTGGCGGGCCAAGGCGGGGTCCAAGCGGAACGCCCGCGCCACCGCCACGCCCGGCGAGATCGGCAGTCCTCGAATCATGCCGTCAGTCTAGCCGGTGGGAGTGGCGGGCGAAAGACGTTACCGCGCCGTCTCGACACTTTTCGCCCGCCGCGGTGTTTGGACGGTATACTGCCCGCACGGTTCACTCTTCCCGACAGGTACGCCATGCTCCGTCGAATGGTCTGTGTTCTTGTTCTGACCGCCGTGCTCATCAGTGTCGGCACCGCGGACACCTACGGCGAGAAGGTGAAAGCCGTCGATGTCAAGGCGAACACCGTGACCATCGTCGTGGACAAGAAGGAGAAGACGTTCAAAGTGGACGCCAAGGCGACGTTCCTCGCCCAACAGCGGGGCGGCAAAGGCGGCAGTAAGGTCAAGGCGGCGCCGGCGAAGGACGGCTTGAAGGCCGTCAACGTCGGGGACGAAGTCGTGGTGACCACCGAACTGAAAGAGGGTGAGGAAGTCATCACCAAGATCGTCATCCTGACGACCACACCCGCCCCGCCGGCGAAGAAGGTTGAGCCGAAAAAGGAGTGAGCGGCGCCGGCGACTCAGGCGGCGATCCGCACGGGAGACGCCTGTTGCAGCGGCTTGAACGCTTTCAGCACGAGGAACCGGCCCATGACACGTTCCAAGATCGGCAACGGCAGCCACCGCCACAAATACGGCAGCTCCGACCGGCGAAGGTGGCGCTTGCGGACGTTCAGGTTCTCGCACCCGCCGAATAAATCTTTCAGGCCCGCGGCCGTGTACAGGTGACAATTCTTGGCCTTCGCCCGCACCCATCGCCACGGCAGAGCGATGTCCTGCCAACGGCCCGCGTTGAACTTCCCCGGCACAACGGCGATGATTTTCCCGCCCGGCCGCAGGACGCGGAGGGCTTCACGAACCAGCGCCGACAGGTCGCCAGTGGGGGCTTGGTGAAAAAACAGTATCGCCACGTCCGTCCGGTCATCGCCGAGGGGCAGGTGTTCCCACGGGGCGTGAAGCACGCTGACGGCTGAATTGCGGGCCGCGAAGTGCTTCCGGTACATGGCGACGCGGTCGGCGTCAGTCTCCACGACGGAAACGGTTGTTTCCGGCGACGCCAGTTGCGCCCAGTCCGTTCCCAAGCCGTCGCCGACGGCGAGGACGTTCCCCTTGGCGCGGCGGTTCGGCTCCAACAGGTTCGTGACCCACTGGCCGTGGCGGCGGTATCGCTTCTTCTCCAGATGCTGGAACCACTTTTGCGAGAACGGCTCCAGCGTCCCCCCCGCCCGGTGGCGGGACGGGATCACCCGCCAGATTTCCTGTTCGGCGAGCGCCTCGGCCCAGTCGGCGGCGGGTTCCGGCTCCGCGGCCGGCGCCGGGCGCGGCGTGGGGGCGGTCTCCCACTCGTACCCGGATTGGGGCGGCACGGTCATCGCCAGACGGACTCCGCAGGGCTTCCTCATCATGTTACGGATTATCCCTGTTTTCCCCGCCAGTCAAGGGCAGTCTTGGCGAGCGAGCGAGCCGGGTGGCCGAAACTCGCCTGACCAGTCGCGGCAATATCTGGTATGGTTCAACCGGCCTCTCATCCAAGGAAAGGACGGGGGAGTATGAGTTTCTTGCTGCGGCCGTTGCAGGCGGCCGATTTCCAGAACGGTTTTTTGGAGACGCTCGGCCACTTGACCACCGTTGACCTGACGGCCGAGGAGGCGGTCCGCATTTGGCGGGGCCGCAACGCGGCCGGGGTCCGCACGGTCGTCGCCGTCACCGGGGAAGCGGTGATCGGGACGGCCAGCCTGATCCTCGAACACAAGTTCATTCACCGGGGCGGGACCATCGGCCACATCGAAGACGTGGCCGTCCACCCTGGGCACGAGAAGAAGGGCGTCGGGTCGGCCGTGGTCCGCGAATTGGTGGAACTGGCCCGCCTCTCCGGGTGCTACAAGGTCATCCTCAGTTGCAGTGACGGGAACCTCGGCTTCTACTCCCGCCTCGGGTTCCGCAGGCACGATAACGGCCTGCGCATCGACTTGAAATGACCCGCCCGTACCTTGAACCGCACGCTCTCCTCCGGCGTCGGGCGGTTCACAGGCATGTCCTCTCCCAGCGATCAACTCCGCTCCCGGCTGTTGCCGACCTTCGGTGCCGCCCTCGACTTCGCTAAAACCCAATGCCGGCGAATTCTGCGGGACCACCCCGGTTACACGCCGATGTACACCGTCGGCGGGAAGTGGAACCGCGAGGGCGAACGCTGGACGCACTGGTGCGAGGGCTTCTTCCCCGGCATCCTGTGGCTACTGCACAAGCACACGGGCGAATCCGAATGGCGGCAGCCGGCCGAAGACCTCAGCCGGGCCTTGCTGCCCCGCCGGTTTGACCGCACGGTCCACGACCTCGGCTTCTTATTCTTCTCCACCTATCTGCGTTGGCACCGGCTGGAACCGAGCGATGACCGTCGGCAAGTCTTGATCGACGCCGGGCGAACGCTGGCCCGGCGCCGGGAAAAAGGGGGCTACCTGCGGTCATTCGTCGCCCCGGAGTCGCTGTTTATCGACATCATGATGAACGTCGGGATCATACTGTGGGCCGCCCGAGAGACCGGCAGCGCCGCTTTGCGAGAGATTGCCCTGGAACACTGCCGGACGACGGCGGCCACCATCGTCCGGCCCGACGGTGGCACGGCCCACGAAGGCATCTTTGACTTGCAGTCCGGAGACTTTCTCCGCGAGACGACGCACCAAGGTTACGCCGCGAATTCCGCGTGGACCCGCGGCCTGACGTGGGCCATCTACGGCTTCACCGCCGTGTACCGATTGAGCGGGGAACCGGAGTTCTTGATCACGGCTCGTCAATGTGCGGATTACTACCTGAAGCGTGCCGCGGCGACCGGCATGGTCCCGTGGTGGGACTTCGACATCCTCGAAGGCGGCCCGCGGCTGTGGGACAGTTCGGCCGGGGCGATCGCCGCCAGCGGCTTGTGGGACTTGTCCGAACTGGTCCCCGATGCGGAGAGCAAAGAGCGATACCGTAGCGCTGCCCTCACGGCGATGGAAACATTGTGCGGGGACGAGTTCCTCGCCCGGTCAACGCCCGAATGGGAAGGGATCCTCAAGCACGGGGTTTACCACTTCCACAAGAATCTCGGCGTGGACGAGTCCGTGGCGTGGGGGGAACACTTCTTTGTCGAAGCGTTGGTGAAGGTGTTGGCGGGGAAGAGTGAAGCCGCGTGGTGAGCGGCTTATTCCGCGACCAGTTGCCCGCGTTGTTTCCAATCGGCCGGCAGGAAGTCGCGCACCATGTCGAGCAGTTCCAACGCCGCCAACTCTTCTTCAACGCGGCCCGGCGCGGGGTCGTCCAGCCCTAAACTTACTTCCTCGATCAGCAACTCGGCGAATTTGAGCCGACTTCGCCGCAACATCTGTCGCCCGGCGTCGGCTCGCACCGGGGCGCCGACCTTCTCGCTGAGTTTCTCGGCCAGTTGCTCCGACGTGTCGTCGGGGAAGTCGGTCCGCAATTTCAAAATCGTGTGGGCCGGGTTCTTGGGGTGGGCTTTTTCGGCATCCTTCAGCGAAGCCCAAACGTGGTCGAGGACCGTCTTCTGCCACGACGCCAGCCACGGGTCGGCGGCGGCCGTCGATTCGGCGATGGTGCCCATGTCCGCGTCCACCGGCCGGCGGCGGGCCTGCTTTTCCCAGTGGTGGCGCACCATGTTGCGGGCGGCGGTTTTCAGCAAATCGCGGAACCGGCCCCGCGTCGGGTCGGCCCCGGCGAAGTCCCCTTTCAACAACCGCACTACGACCTCTTGGGCTAACTCATCCGCGTCTTCTCGGTTCTTCAGCATCCCGCCCACATAGGCCCGCACGGCTTTGGCGTAGCGCAGCACCAATACGCCGCGAGCCGTCTCGGCGTCCCGTGTGCGACCATCCGTGTGCGCTTGGCGGATCAGGCTCCAGCGGGTCGTGATGGCGTCCAGTCGGCCGTCGGCGGGCGGCGGGTTCGCGGGCATGGGAAGCGGCTCCGAAACGGTCTTTGCGTGGGATTGTATCACGGAATTCGCCGGGCGCGCCGCGGTATTCCCTTGCGGGTCGCGGGGCGGTGGGGATACGATGCTCTGTGCCTGTCGTCCTCGGGGGTGTGCCGTGCGCGTGATCTGCCTTGCCGTGCTGCTCGCGGGAGTCGTGCCTGTTGCGCTCGCCCAAACTGCCGAGCCGAAGGCGGAAGCGATGCCGCAACTCCGCAAGGCGGTGGAAGAATTGGCGCACCCCCGGTTTGCCGTGCGGGAGATCGCTTCCAAGCGACTTTGGGAAGGCGGCCGCGCCGCCGAACCGTTGCTGCGGGAAGCGGCCAAGAGCGCGGACGAAGAGACCGCCACCCGGGCCAAGACCATCCTCGAAAAATTCGACTGGGGCATTTACCCCGACACGCCCGCGGAAACGGTGAAGCTCATCGAACTGTTCCGCGGCGGAGACGCGGCCGTCCGGCAGGACGTTCTCGGTAAAATGATGCTTCTCCGGCCGACGGCATTCGCCACCCTGCGGAAACTCATTACCCACGAGACGAACCCCGAACAGCGCGAACAAATGTTCGTCCGCTTGGCGTTCCAAGCCCGCGTCGCCGTGCCGGAACTGATCGTCGGAGGCCAACTGGATGAGGCCGGCGAACTGTTGGAAATTTGCTCGGCGAAAAACAGCCGCACGGCCATGGGGGACTTCGCCACCTTCATCCACTTTCGCAAGCAAGTCGAGCCGACCATCGCCCGGCTGGAAAAGCAAATCGCCGTACAGAAGGGCAACGATCTTGTGCGCACGCATGAGACGTTGGCGTACCTGTATCGTGTTCAAAAGGATTGGGCAAAGGCCGCGAAGGCCGCGAAGGCCGCGGACAACAAAGACTTGATCGACGACGTGGCGTGGGAGGCCAACGACTGGAAGACATTGGCGTCAAATCCGGTCAACGAGGCCATCGACACGGCGGACCGTCGCGGGTTGGTGGCCGCTTATCACCGGATGGCCGGCGACAAGGCGAAGTACGACGAGACCGTCGCCGGCCTGCGCAAAGACTTGACCGGCATCGAAGGGGACGACGCTCTTGCCGCGGAAGTCGCCCAATCCTTAATGCTCAACGGCGAAGGGGGTGAGGCGATCAAACTGCTCAAGGACCGGCCGGGGGCGGCCAGCGCCATCGTCTTCGATTTGCTGTGCGCCCAAATGAAATTCCGCGAGGCGTTTGCGTTCGCCGACAAGGCGCTCAAGGAGATGGAAAAGGAAGAGAACCATGAGGAACTGCAACAGCAACTCAACTTCCGCCGCCTCGTCGTTCTGGCCGGCCTGGGCGAAACCGACGCGGCCACGCAAATGAGCCGCAAAGTGCTCGACCACATTAACGCCCGGTCTGGCCGCACGATCCTTTTGCCCGCCTACGTCAAAGACCTCGTCCGGGCCAACCAACGCGAGTTGGCCATGGAATACGCCGCCTTGGCGGCCACTTACGCGGGTTCCCAGCGAGACGACCGCGTCGAAATGACCGACCTGTTTAGCCACCTCTACCCGGGAGACGAAGTAGTCGTCTACTGCTGGTGGTGGGACGTGATGCGGACGGAGGAAGGGTACAAGGACACCCCCGGGCAACTGCGGCGCATTGAAAAACTCATGGCCGGCAAAGGGGCCGCGAGAGACGTGGCCGCAATTGAGAAGAGGCTCGACGAACCGCGGCCGGACGGAGGCAGTATGGCCATCCGGCAGTATGCCGTCGCCGAACTATACCGCCGACACGGCGATTCCAAGAAGGCGGACGCCGCCTTCCGTCGGGCAATCGCCGCTCACCGCGATCCGCTTCCGAAGGTCAAGCCCGATGACGACGTGGAACTCGATGTCAATTCGTCCGCGGACCATGCTGACCGCATAATGGTTGCCTACGGTGACTTCCTCATGAAGGAGGGCCGCTTCAAGGAAGCCGCAGGCATATACGCGCGGGCTTGGAAGGCGGAACCCGACGCCGCCCTGCCGCTGTTCATGAAGGGGCAGGCGATGGTCAAGGCGGGGGACGAGAAGGCCGGCAAAGCCGTCATCGAACTGGCCCACTGGGTTGCCCTCGGCGACGAGCGGGCGCGGGCGCACTTCTGCGAAGAACTCACCAAGCGGGGGTACGACGAGGACTCTCGGCGGGAAATGCAACTCATCCTCGACACGGGCTGGTTCCGCTCCTTCGAAGTGGGCAACATGCACCTTCGCATGGCCCGCCGCCTCGCCCGGCAAAAGGAGTACGCGAAGGCCGCCCAGTATTACGAGAAGGATGTGATTAGCTTGTTCCGCACCGGGGCGAGTTTTCAGGAGCCGCGGGCGTACCTGACGGTGCCGGAACTGGCCCGCACCTACCGCCTGCGGGCGATGCTGGCGGCCGGCAAAACAGAGGACGCCTTGAAGGAAGCCAAGCAGAGCCTTGACATCTTGCCGGGCAATGTGGAACTGGCCATCGACTTCGTGCCGGACCTCGAACGGGCCGGCCGCAAGAAGGAGGCCGACGCCCTGTACACCCAAGTGCGGGACGCATACGCCGCGGCTATCAAAGACTTCGGCTCCAGCGCCGACCTGCGGAACAGTGTCGCGTGGGTGATGGCGATCTGCAACCGCGATCTTGTAGAGGCGAAGAAGCACGCGGAAAAAGCCGTCGCCCTCAAACCGGATGCCGCCGGGTACATCGACACGTTGGCCGAGGTTCACTTCCGCCTCAAGGACCGCCCGAAGGCCCTTGAGTTGATGAAGAAATGCGCCGCCATCGAGCCGAAGAACCCGTACTACCGCAAGCAACTGGAACGCTTCGAGAAGAAGTCGTTCGACTCCCCTACGCCGGACGAAGAGACGGGCGACGACTGAACGACTGAATACAAAAGCGTTCTCGCAAAGTTCGCAAAGAGGCAACGCTCGCAAAGAAAAGACATTTGCATCATTCTGTTTTCTTCGCGAGCGTTGCCTCTTTGCGAACTTTGCGAGAACGCTTTTTTCCTATCGAGCCTCTCCCATGAAACGACTCTCATTTTTCCTTCTCTTGTTGGCCCCCGCCATCCTCTCGGCTCAAGACGGCGTGTTGCCGCTCGGGGCCGACGGGAAGCCGCTGAATCTCGACTTCGAGACCGGCACCCTCAAAGACTGGACCGCCACCGGGGACGCCTTCAAGGACCAACCTATAAAGGGGGATTTGGTCGCCGCCCGGCGGGGGGACATGCGGAGCCGACACCAGGGGAACTACTGGATCGGCGGGTACGAAAAGTATCAGGACAAGCCGACGGGGACGCTGACGAGCGTGCCGTTTATGGTCACGCATCCGTGGGCAAGTTTCCTGATCGGCGGGGGGCCTAACCCGGAGACGCGCGTCGAACTCGTGCGGGCGGACACGAAGATGATCTTCTTCAAGACGAACGGGGCCGCGGAGGCGGAAGACTTGTACCGGGTGGCGGTTGACCTGCGTGCCCTGAAGGACAAGGAGATTTTCATCCGCGTGGTCGATCAGCACACCGGGCACTGGGGGCACATCAACTTCGACGACTTCCGATTCCACGACGCCGAGCCGAAGATTCCCGCGAAGGCCAAGCCGCCGGCGGCGGACATTTACCCGTTCGCGGGACTGCCGCCGGAGAAGGCCGCCGCCGCGATGACGGTTCCCAAAGGGTTCAGCGTGAAGCTGTTCGCCGGGGAGCCGGACGTTCACCAGCCGATCGCCATGTGTACGGACGACCGCGGCCGGCTGTGGGTGGCCGAGGCTTACGTCTACCCGAAGCGTCTGCCGTTCGATGGGCCGCTGCTCCCCCCGGCCGAGCGGGCGAAGGGGGACAAGATTCTGATCTTCGAAGACACGGACGGCGACGGAAAGTTTGACAAGCGGACGACGTTCATCGAAGGCCTCAACCTCGTCAGTGGCATGGAACTCGGCTTCGGCGGCGTGTGGGTCGGCGCCGCCCCGTACCTCATGTTCATCCCGTGCGACCCGGCGACTGACGAGGCCGGCGAGCCAAAAGTCCTCCTCGACGGCTGGCACTACGAGGACACGCACGAGACGTTGAACTCGTTCACTTGGGGGCCGGACGGCTGGCTGTACGGCTGTCACGGCGTCTTCACGCACAGCGTCGTCGGAAAGCCCGGCACGCCGGAGAAGGACCGCACGAGAATCAACGCCGGCGTGTGGCGTTACCACCCGACCCGGCACGAGTTTGAGGTGTTCGCTCACGGGACCAGCAACCCGTGGGGCCTCGACTTCAACGAGCATGGCGAAGCGTTCGTGGAAGCGTGTGTGATCCCGCACATGTGGCACATCATCCAGAACGGCCGCTACCAACGGCAGGGCGGCTTCCACTTCAACCCGTACACTTTCGCGGACATCCCGACCATCGCCAAGCACCGCCACTATCTCGGGGCGACCCCGCACGGCGGCAACGGCCGCTCCGACGAGGCCGGCGGCGGCCATGCCCACAGTGGACTGCTGTGCTACCAAGGCGGCCTGTGGCCGAAGGAGTACCACGGCAAACTGTTCATGGGCAACATCCACGGCCACCGCATCAACGTGGACGTGATTACGCCCAAGGGCAGCGGCTACGAGGCCGACCGCAACCCGGACTTCCTGCTGACCAACGACAAGCACTCCCTCATCGTCGGCCTGCAAGCCGCCCCGGACGGCAACGTCTACTTCATCGACTGGTACGACAAGCAGACCTGCCACCGCCCCGAGCCAGAAATCTGGGACCGCACCAACGGCCGCGTCTACAAGATCGTCCATGAAAACACGAAGCCGCTGAAAGGACTGGACTTGCAGAAGTTGTCGGACGAGGAGTTGGTGAAGTTACAATTCAGCAACAACATCTGGATGGTGAAGCACGCCCGCAGAATTCTTCAAGAGCGGGCTGCACAGGGAGAAGAGCGTGCGCGAGAGTTGGTTCAGATATTCTCAACAAGGGCCGCTGGTTGGGACAAAAAAGTCCCCGAAACTCTCTTGAGAAGAATTTGGGCTCTTCACGCCATCGGGGTGCGTGGGATGCGGGATACGGACGATTTATTAGACTTGGCGGATCTGGGTGAAACCATTCCCGAACAAAGTCGTGCGTGGGGCATTAGGCTTGGCATCCCGTTGAGCAAAAACAAGGGTGGCATGGTGGCGGAAATCGCCAAGACGGAC
>JAYUGD010000228.1:0-6278 GCA_043767785.1 Zavarzinella sp.
AAACGGAAACTCAAAAAATTTGCTGCGCTGTAGTGTTAGAAGCACTATCAATCTAGCTGCTTGAATGACTTCGTTCGCATCTACGCCTTTACCAATTCCTGTGATTTCGAATCGACCTGATGTAACAAGTGAGTGGAGGTCATCGCCAGCCATTCCCAATTCTGCGCCCATTTTGGCAATTTCGGCAGCATGAACAGGGTCCATGCCTCCATGCACCAAAGCAGCTTCAACTTCGCTCTGTGCGGTCGCAGCATTTTTAATGACTGCCCCTGTCGTATCCACATCATCTGTATAGATGATTATGCGCCCAGACGCTCCAGCCCCAGTCCTCCATACCGACGAAGTAGGTGTGGCTGTCGGCCACCCGCAGGTTGTACACGTCCTCCCACTCGCCGGTGTCGAACGTCTCCTCGATGGCCGTCCACCCGCCGTCCATCCCCAATAACCAGTCGCCGGCCGCCAGGGCGCCAGCCCGGACCCAGCCCACGTAGAAGGCGTCGAACGGGTGTTCGGCTGTCGTCCGAATGACCTGTTCGCCGACGTGCAGGTGCATGACGGGGGCCGACCGCCGGAACACGGCTTCGACAACCTTCGCCTCGACCGGCCCGTCCGGCAGCCCCTCGTCCCGGGACAGGATGAGGTCGCCGGGGGCGAAGTCTTCGACCATCTTGGCCCCGTCCGGCAAACGGGACAGGCCATCCACTGCCCCTTGTCCCCGCACACCTTCAACTTGACGGCGTGGGCCGCGCAGACCAGCAGCCCGTTCAGGACCCGCGGCCGGGTGACACGGTCCCCGTCCGCGGGCTTGCGGCCGGCGTGCCCGGCCCGCAGTTTCTGGGCCTGGTGCCAGACGTCGTCACTGATGACCCGCAAGTGGTCGAATTGCTTTTCCCGCAGCGGCTGGTCGCGGAGCACGCGCTTGGCGTAGTCGGCCTTGTGCTGCCAGCAATTCTGACCCTTGCCGTACGCCCACCAGCCACGGTACGCCGGATTATCCAGCACGTACCGCAGCGCGGCGGGCGACCAGAACTCCCCGTAGCCCTTGGGCGTCAGCGGGGCGCCCTCCGTGTTCAGCTTCTCTAGGATCCGGGCCATGGGCAGCCGGTCGGTGACGAACCACTCGAAGACCCGGCGCACCCACGCGGCCTCCTCCTCGTGGACCGCGATGTTCATCCGCTGGCGCAGCCGCTTGGTCGGTGGGCCGTCGGTCGGGACGCCGTGGTAGCCAAAGGGCAGCGAACTCACGACCCAGCCCTTGTCGAACATGCCCTCGTGGGCCGCCCGGATGTTGCCCGCGTACATCACCGTCCCCTGCTCGTCCATCATTGCGGACATTTGCAGGAACATGGCCCACTTCTGACTGTCCGCGGTGTCGATGCCGGACTTGACGAACACGGCGCGCAGGCCCCGTTCGACCAGTTCCTCCGCGACGAACGGCATGCACTTGTACGCCTTGCGGTACAGCCGGTTGATCGTCAGCACCAGCAGCGCCGAAAAGCAGCGTTTCTCGGCGGCGGCCTAGAGGGCCTGGCGGCCGGGCCGGCGGATCTTTGTCCCGGAGACGGCGAGGTCGAAGAACACGAGGTCCCGGACGACGCGCAGCCCCCGGCGGACGGCCTCCTCCATGCAGCCCCGGACCTGGTCGACGGCGCTGTGCTGGAAGTCCGTCGAGTAGCGGGCGTAGACGGCGGCCGGCGGGGCGCCGGGGGCGAACCGGCCGGCGAACTCCGCGAACAGCACATCGATTTCCGCGTTGGTCCGGTTGACCTGCGCGACGCGATCGGCGTACGTTTCCTTGCGGCGGCGCCGGGCGCGCTTGGCTCGCCGAGACGGCACTCGGATGGGAAGTAAATCACCCGGCCCGCGATGGAAACCCACGTGACGGTTGGGGCGACCGCCGCCGGGCGACTTGTCCCGGATTTGTCCCGGACGGCCACCTCGATAACCGCAATCGACGGGAACCGATGGGAAAGGACCGGACGACGGCAACCAGCCGACCTGGGCCAGCTTACGGCGAAAACACTGTATATCGAACGACTTGCGGAAACCGGGGGGTTCGAATCCCCCCTCTCCGCTTCGCAGGTCTGTAATTCGCAAGCGCATGAACTCGATCAAATAATCGGCTCGCCAGTGCGTGTTTCGCCCGAGTCATTCAACCAGCCATTCTTGATTCTCACGCAACCAATGCCGCATTTTTAGCCGCCCTTTCCGCAATTCGCGGCGAACTCGTGTCGCCGGTTTTATCCGACCCGGGGCCGATCACCGCAGAGTCGCCAATTCCGGGATTCGACGGACCGTCGTGGCCGCTGCCGTGATAATTTTTTCCGGCGCGCCTGAGTACGGCGCCGCCCGACATTTTACTTTATACCCTACTGGGGTATATGATGGGAGTCAGACGGCTTGCCGAGTCGGGGGGCGTGATGGACGCGGGCACGAAGAAGCGGGTGGCGACGCGGATGAAGCGGATCGCCGGGCAGATTGCCGGCGTGCAGCGGATGCTGGACGGGGACCGCTACTGCGTGGAGGTGCTGACGCAGATCGCCGCCGTCCGGTCGGCGCTGGACGCCTTGGGCGTGGAACTCATCGCCGCCCACTTGGAGTCGTGCGTCGTCGGCCACGGCACGCGGGGCGAACACGCGGGCGCCAAGCCCCTGACCAAGGACGAACTCTTAACCGAACTGCGGGCCGTGCTGTCACGGTTCTTGAAGTAACAATTGTGCCGGGGAGAAGGCCATGCAAACGACAACGGTGACGGCCGGGGGGATCGTCTGCGGCGGGTGCGCGAACTCGGTCAAAAAGGCCCTGCTCGCCGTCCCCGGCGTGGCGGACGTGGCGGTCGCAGTGGCCGACAAGCGTGTCACCGTCGCCCACGACGAGACGGTGACGCGGGCCGCCATCGAAGGCGCCTTGAAGAAAGCCGGCTTCCAGCCGACGTGAAGGGCTACGCATGAGCGCGACACTGACGAAGCCGACCGCGCGGGCCGACCTGCCGGTGATCGGGATGCACTGCGCCGCCTGCGCCGCCCGCATCGAAGGGGCGCTCAGCAACGCGCCCGGCGTGGCGCGGGCGGCGGTGAACTTCGCCACCGGGCGGGCGACGGTCGAGTACGACCCGGCCGCCACCAGCCCGGAGGCCCTTCGCGAGACCGTCCGCGGGGCTGGCTACGACGCCGTGTTGCCCGCGCCCGACGGCCACCACACGGACGGTGAACAGGCCGCGCGGGACGCCGACTTCCGCGCGACGCGGCTCAAGTTCTTCGTGGCGGCCGGCCTGACGCTCCCCGGCGCGGTGATCGCGATGGGCGGGCACCTCGTCCCGGCGCTCGACTTCCCCGGCCGGGCGTGGGTTGAACTCGCGCTCGCCACGCCAGTCCTGTTCTGGGCCGGGCGGGAGTTCTTCACCGGGGCGTGGGCCGCGGCCCGCCACCGGGCGGCCGACATGAACACTCTCGTCGCCATCGGGACGTTCTCCGCCTACGCCTACAGCGTCGTGGCGACCGTCTTCCCGGCGTGGTTCACGGCCGGCCACGCGGACCACGGCGCTAACCCCGTCGGTGTGTATTACGAGGTCGCCGCGGTCATCGTCACCCTCATCTTGCTTGGCCGGCTCCTTGAAGCGCGGGCGCGCAGCCGCACCGGCGGCGCCATTCGGGCGCTGATCGGCCTCGCCCCGAAGACGGCCCGCGTCGAGAGGGACGGCGCCGAGAAGGATGTGCCCATTGGCGAAGTCGTTGTCGGCGACGTGGTCCGCGTCCGGCCCGGCGAAAAAGTGCCCGTGGACGGCACGGTCTTGGACGGGTCGTCCGCGGTGGACGAAAGCATGCTGACCGGCGAGCCGCTGCCGGTCGCCAAGGGCGCCGGCGACGCCGTCATCGGGGCCACGGTGAACGCCACCGGGTCGTTCCGCATGACAGCCACGAAAGTGGGGGCCGACACCGTCCTCCAGCAAATCGTCCGATTGGTGCAGGAAGCCCAAGGGTCGAAGGCCCCGATTCAGAAACTCGCGGACACGGTGGCCGGGTACTTCGTGCCGGCCGTGCTTTGCCTCGCGGTCCTCACGTTCGTCGTCTGGTTCGACGTGGCTCCGCCCGAATCACGGCTCACGTTCGCCCTGCTCACGTTCGTGTCGGTCCTCATCATCGCCTGCCCATGCGCGCTCGGCCTCGCCACCCCGACGGCCGTCATGGTCGGCACGGGCCGCGGGGCGCAGGCCGGGATTCTGATCAAGGGCGGCGGGCCACTCGAAGCGGCCGGCCGGCTCACCACCGTCGTCCTCGACAAGACGGGGACAGTGACGATGGGCAAGCCGGCCGTCACCGCCGTCTCGCCGGTCGGCCTGAGCGAACACGACCTGTTGCGCCTCGCGGCCGCGGCCGAGCAGCCGTCCGAACACCCGTTGGCCCGCGCGGTCATCGAGGCGGCTACCGCCCGCGGCCTTCGTGTCCCCAAGCCCGAAAAGTTCGAGGCGATCCCGGGCCACGGGCTGACGGCGACGGTCGAAGGCCGGGCCGTGTTGGTCGGGAATGCCCGGCTCCTCACCTCTCGCAATGTCCCCTTCGACGCATCGGCGGCGGAGCAAACGGCGGCGGCCGGGCGGACGACACTGTTGATCGCCGTGGACGGCATTTACGCGGGGCTGATCGCCGTGGCCGACCCGGTGAAGCCGACTTCGATGGCGGCCGTCGCCCGGCTGCGCGCGATGGGGTTGGAAGTCGTCCTCCTCACCGGCGACAACCGCGGCACGGCCGAGGCCGTCGCCCGCGCGGTCGGCATCGACCGTGTCGTGGCCGACGTGCTGCCCGACGGCAAGGTGGCCGAGGTGCGGAAGCTGCAAGCGGCCGGCAAAGTGGTCGCGATGGTCGGGGACGGGATCAACGACGCCCCGGCTCTTGCGGCGGCCGACGTGGGGATCGCGATGGGCACGGGCACGGACGTGGCCATCGAAGCGGCCGACATCACCCTCGTGAAGGGCGACCTGTCGGGGGTCGCGGCCGCCGTCGGGCTGTCCCGGGCGACGATGCGCGTGATCCGCCAGAACCTGTTCTTCGCCTTCGCCTACAACGTCCTCGGCATCCCGGTCGCGGCCGGCGTGCTGTACCCCGTCACCGGGTGGCTGCTCAGCCCGATGTTGGCGTCGGCCGCGATGGCCCTCTCGTCCGTGAGCGTGGTGACGAACGCCCTCCGGCTCGGCCGGTTCGACCTGAAACGGGGAGGCTGACATGGACGCGGCGCAAATCGCGGTCACGGCCGGCGGGGCGGCGGCCGTCGTCTTTATCCTGTGGTTCTTCTTCGGCCCGCGCCGCGCGACAGCCGCCCGGGACACCGGGGCCGGGCCGCAAGAAGTCGAAGTGGTGGTCCGCGGCGGCTACACCCCCGACCGCATCGAAGTCCGGCAGGGCCGCCCGGTCCGGCTGACGTTCGTGCGCAAGGAATCGACCCCCTGCACGGAACAAGTCGTCCTCGGCGACTTCGGCATCTCGCGCACCCTCCCCGAGGGGGAGCGCGTGCCCGTCGAGTTCACCCCGGACAAGGCCGGCGAGTTCCCCTTCCACTGCGGCATGAACATGGTCCGCGGCACCCTCGTCGTGCGGCCGGCCCCGAAGGCCACGGGCGGGCAAGAACGGCCCTAAGTAGAACGTCGGGTCTGGTTTTGTCAGTTGGAAGCGTTAAACTCATTGAAGAGGTTATGCCGAAGAGGATGGCATGGTCCGTTGCGTCGTGTCCCTGCTCTTGTTGCCGGCCGTGCTGCTGACTCAATCAGCCGCCCTCGGCCACTGTCACCGCGGGGGCCAACCCGCCGGGCACGGCCTCCGGCCGCACATCCACACGAACGCAGTCGCTGCAACCCACAGTCACGCTCGCCACGGCCATCACCACAGCCACGGCGGCCATCACCACGCCCATCATCACGGCGGCACGGGTGAGTCGCGCGAGCCGGCCCCGCAGCCGGAGCCGATTTCGGACCATGACTCCGACGCCGTCTTTATCCCCGAAGTGGATGTCGTCGCCCACGAGTGGACAGTCCTTTCGGACGACGGTCCTTCACCTCTATGGACCGTTTACGAATTGAACGGGCGTGCTGCCCTTTGGCCGAACTCGGCCCGCGCGTCCGCGAGCTGGACAGATCCGCCGCCGCTTTGCTGCGCGTGTCCGATTTACATTCGGCATCTCTCCCTCGTCATTTAATCCCCTCGTTGACACGGGTGTGACGCGGCATCGCGGCCCGGCCCGTGTCCTCCCAGCGCATCACTGGCCGCCCTCGCCTTGTCTGCGGCGAA
>JAYUGD010000229.1:0-2193 GCA_043767785.1 Zavarzinella sp.
CCTGACAGCGTCGGCTCGCCATGCCTCAGCCATATCACGGGCGGTCGAATAGCGCCCGGTCCAGCTTGTCCGGGAAGACGTAGTCGAACTTCGTCCACGAGAACATCTCTTTGCCGTCCATCAGGAATTGCACGGTCTGCGGCAGTTTAATGCCGTCCGCCTCCTTGTGGTCCCCGAGAAACATTTCGTGAAGCTTGATCACGCCGTTGTCGCGCCCCTTGTAACTCAGTTTGCGCAACAGGAATGTGTTCGGGTCAAAAGACATCGTCACGTCCGGCCAGCCGCGGCGGGCGACGGTGATGCTGGTCATCGCCTCGCCGCTCACTTTTATTCCCGGCGTGAAGGCGATCTTGTTGCCGGACTCCAACAGGGGCAGCAGCGTCATCATCCAGTACGCATATGTTGATTGCCGGCAGTCGTTCATTTGTTCCAGCGTCAAGTCCAAGGCCGCCGGCGCGCCGGACGGCTTCTGCCAACCGCGGTCGTTCACCACGCACACGGTAATGGACTTCTTTTCGGGGGCCTTGCCCATCTCGAAGTAGATGAGTGTCTGAGACGGCCAGATGGCCTGAATTGTCCGAATGGTTGGGATTTTTTCCTCGTTCACGATCATCGTGCCCGACGCTTTGATGATCGAGACGTTCTGCTTCTTCAGCGTGGCCGTGTCCTTGGCGACGGCCCGCAGAACGTCCTTCACGAAGTCGTCCGCCTCGGCGGCGACGGCGGCTTGGGCGACGACGAAGAGCAGGGCGAGGGGAATTAGACGGCACATCGGCAAACGCCTCCAGGCGGGGTGACGCCGTTAGTTTATCGGAGAACGGGCAACCCGGAATCAGGAAGCGTTGGGCAGTTCCACCCGGAAGCGGCTCCCTTGGCCGACGACGCTCTCGACCGACAGCCGGCCGCCGAGGCGTTCGACGTATTCTTTGACAATGGCCAGTCCCAAGCCCGCGTGGACGCCGGTGGCGTGCCGGGACGGGTCGGCCCGGAAGAAGCGCTCGAAAATCTTGTCCTGTACTTCCGGCGTCATGCCGATGCCGGTGTCCGCGACCTCCAGCGTGACCCCCCCCGTTGCCATTGGCGTCGCGGACACGTCGATGCGGCCGCCCGGCCGGTTGTACTCGATGGCGTTGTGGACCAAGTTCATCAGCACTTCGCGCAGTTTGCCGGGGTCCGTGGTGACGGTGAGGCAGTCCGGCCGCTCGACGCGGAAGGTGACGCCGTGGACATCGGCCAGTGGTCTGCCGATGGAGACACACCCGTCCACCACGTCGCGCACTTCGACTTGCTCGGGCCGCACCGTGTCGGCCCCGGTGTCCAGCCACGCGAGCGCGAGCATCCGCTCGACGAGTTGGTTCATCTGCCGGGCGATGTCCCGGCAGTCTTCAATTGTTTGCCGGTACTCGGCCGCCGCCCGCGGTTTCCGGCACGCCACTTCCAAAGTCGTGGTCATCGCCGCCAGTGGCGTGCGCAGTTCGTGGGAAATGTCAGCGGCGGCCCGCTTTTCCCGCTCGAACGCCTTCTGGAGTTCGTGCAGCGCCAGTTCGAGCCGGTCAACGACGGGGGCCACCTCGGCGGGCATCGTCGCCGGGTCGAGCGGCACGCGGAAATCCTTGGCGCTGATCTCGCTCATGGCGTGCGACAGTCGCTTCAGTGGGTGGAGGCCGAAGCCGACCAGCACCCAGCCGCCGACGAGCGCGACGAAAAGGGCCAATCCGCTGATCCACCCCAGTTTTCGTTGAAGGCGCGCGAGCGTGTTCCGCGTTTCGCGGTCGATCTCGCCCACCTGTTGGTCGCGGGCGGTTTGATGGGCGAGGATCGTCGGGTGCGGGTTAGACAAGTCCCAAGCGACGTGGATGTAGATGGTCGGAAGGTTGACGGCCCGCGGTTCGGGGGGCGGGCCGGGGGGCGGGCCGAAATTCGGCGGGCCGCCCGCCCCGCGCCCGGGGACGCGGGCGTGACTCGCGACGCCCGTCAAGGCCCGCGAGGTGCGCGGGGTGTCATCGGCGCGCGGGCCGCGGGGCGGGTTGAAGTTGCCCATGCGGCCGAACCGGGTGACGGGCACCTTCACGATGACCCGGCGAACCGTTTTATGCGCCGGCAGTTCCACGGTGTCGAACCGGGACTGGTACAGGCCTTCGCTCTCCAAGGCCGTCAAATCGACGGGCAACGGCTGCCCGTCGAGGGATTTGG
>JAYUGD010000230.1:0-2192 GCA_043767785.1 Zavarzinella sp.
CCTGCCGGCAGCCTGCAAGAGGCGACGGGCGAACTGTTCCGCAAGGCGGGGTACGCGATTACGTTCGCCAGCCGGAGCTATTACCCGGCGATTGACGACCGGGAAATCCAGTGTACGCTCATCCGCGCGCAGGAGATGCCCCGGTACGTCGAAAACGGCTCGCTCGATTGCGGCCTCACCGGGTTCGACTGGATTCAGGAGAACAACTCCCAAGTCACCGAACTGACGGAACTCGTCTACAGCAAGGTGAGCCGGCGGCCCGTGAAGTGGGTGTTGGCGGTGCCCGCCGACTCGGCGATCCACTCGCCGAAGGACTTGGAGGGGAAGCGGATCGCCACGGAGCTGGTCGAGTACACCAAGCGCTGGCTCGCCAATCTCGGCGTCTCCGCGAAAGTCGAGTTCAGTTGGGGGGCCACGGAGGTCAAGCCGCCGCGGCTGGCGGACGCCATCGTGGAAGTGACGGAGACCGGCAGTTCTCTGCGGGCCAACAACCTGCGCATCGTCGGGGAGCCGCTCCTAGTCAGCACGACGCGGTTCATCACCAACGGGGCCGCCTACGCCGACCCGTGGAAGCGCCGCAAGATGGACGACCTGGTGATGATGCTCAAGGGGGCCATCGCCGCCGAGGGGAAGGTCGGCCTCAAGCTCAACGTCAAACACGGTGACATGGCCCGCGTGCTGCAAGTGTTGAAGGAACACCCGAAGACCAGTCTCAACGCCCCGACCGTCTCTCCCTTGACCGACCCCGACTGGTCGGCCCTCGAAACGGTCATCGACGAGGACATCGTCCGCCACATCATGCCGCAACTCTACGCCGCCGGCGCGCGGGGCATTTTCGAGTACCCGATCAACAAGATCATCGAGTAAGTGCTGAGAAGAGTTTGAACCACAGAGGACACAGAGGACACAGAGGAAAACCGAGAGAAGACTTTTGAATTTCTGCTCTCTAGTATTTCAATGTGGTCTCTGTGTCCTCTGTGGTTCAAACTCTTCTCTTCTTTGCATTTCCAAATCGGCGCTTGCGTTCTGCGCCCATTTCCCCTAAATTCATCGCTGGCCTGCCTTTGATTTCTGCCCGCCGCCCGCCGACACACCACACCTTCCTTGGGTTCCGACGACATGTCTGACGCCAACGACGTCCAAATGCTGGAAAAACTGCGTGACGCCCACAAGCGGATGCGCGCCGAGATCGGCAAGATCATCGTCGGCCAAGAGGCCGTCGTCGATCAGTTGCTGATGGCCATCTTCTGCCGCAGCCACGCCCTGCTGATGGGCGTGCCCGGCTTGGCGAAGACGCTCATGGTCTCCACGCTGTCGCAGGCGCTGGACATGAGCTTCAAGCGCATCCAGTTCACGCCGGACTTGATGCCGTCCGACATCACCGGGACGGAAGTGATCCAGGACGACCCGGTCACGCGGCAACGGGTGTTCAAGTTTCTGCCCGGACCAATCTTCGCCAACATCGTCCTGGCCGACGAAATCAACCGGACGCCGCCGAAGACGCAGGCCGCCCTGCTCGAAGCCATGCAGGAGCGGAAGGCCTCCATCGGCGGGACCGACCACCCGATGAAGGACCCGTTCTTCGTGCTGGCGACGCAGAACCCGATCGAGCAGGAAGGCACCTACCCGCTGCCGGAAGCCCAACTCGACCGCTTCCTGTTCCTCATCAAGGTAGACTACCCCACCGAGGTCGAGGAAGAACAAATCATGCGGATGGGCACGTCCGACGTGAAGGAGACCGTCACGCCGGTCCTGCACGGCGAAGACATCATCATGCTGCAAAAGGTCGTGCGCCGCGTCCCGGTGTCCGACCTGATCTTCAAGTTCGCCAAGCGCATCACCCGCCTGAGCCGCCCCGGCACGCCAGAGGCCGCCCCGTTCGCCACGAAGTGGCTGACGTGGGGCGCCGGCCCCCGCGCCAGCATGAATCTGATCCTCGCGGCCAAGGCCCACGCCGTCCTCCGCGGGGCCAACCACGTGTCCGGCGAAGACATCGTCGCCGTTGCCACGCCGATCTTGCGGCACCGCATCATCCTGAACTTCAGCGCCCAGAGCGAAGGCATCACGGTGGACGACATCATCAAGAAGTTGGTGAAGGCGGCGGCGCAGGAATTTGCCACCGCGTAACGCCCCGCGTCTTGTTAGCCGCGACGCGGAGGCTTTGCGGAGAGGAGCGCGTCCCGCGGCCGTCA
>JAYUGD010000231.1:0-2189 GCA_043767785.1 Zavarzinella sp.
CGACGCCTGACAGCGTCGGCTCGCCAAAACTCGTCGCCAGTGGTCATTTCTTCCGCTCGTCGAAAAACCGTTGGATGCGCCCCCGCGCCGTCTCCGTGCCCATGAGCCGGGCGAACGCTTCGGCTTCCACTGCCAACGCGGCCGGCAGCGGCTTCAACGCCCCGTCCATGACGACGCGGACGAGTTCCAGGACGGCGGGCCGCAGGTCTTCGGGGTAGGACGCCATCGTCTCTTTCAGCATGTCGAGGTAGTCCGTCGTCGGCAACAAATCCTGTTCCACCGGCTCGCTCTTGATGCGCCGGGCCTCGCCCGGCTCGCCCACGTCCAACAGGTGGGCGACGACGGCGGCCACTTCCTCCGGGGGGGCGACTTCGTCGGCCAAGTCTTCGCCCGGCAAGTCGTCTTCCGTGTACGGCTGACCGCTTAACAGGCGGTCCAAGGCGTCCGTCACGCCGACGAGTCGGCTGAACCGCTGCGTGCCGCCCCAGCCGGGGATCAGGCCCAGCGAGATTTCGGGGAAGCCGACTTTCAGTTCCGGCGTCAGGGCCAGCACGCGGTAGTCGCAGGCGAGGGCCAGTTCCAGCCCGCCGCCGAGGGCCGCCCCGTGGATGACGGCCACCGTGGCGCACGGCAACGCTTCGAGTTGTGCCAACACCCGCGACCCGAGGGCCGCGTACTCGCGGACGGCCGCGGCATTCCCGACCAGCGGGTGCAGTTCGTGCAGGTCGGCCCCGGCGACAAACACGTGCGGCTTGGCGCTGGCGAGGACCACGCCCCGCAGCGGCGGCTCGTGCGCGATGTCCGCGAGGTGCGCCGCCAGTTCGTGCCACACGGCGGCGGACAGCACGTTGACGCTTCGCCCCTCCTGGTCAAACGTCAGTTGCACGATGCCGTCGGCATCCCGCCGGGTGATGGTCGCCATTCGCGGTGGACTCCGTTCGGGGGGAGAGAGTCATTATGGGATTTCGGATTGCGGATTTCGGATTGCGGATTGGAAAACTGTCCGGCAACCTTCCGACTCACAGGCGGAGGCCGTTTTGAATCCGAAATCCGCAATCCGAAATCCGCAATCTCCACTACCATGTCCCCAACGCCCCAAGGGTCCACCGAATGCCGAACGCCGACGCCCAGGCCGTCAAGGAAATCTCGGCCGCTTACGAACGCATGTCCGAGCAGATCGGCAAAGTGATCGTCGGGCAGCACCGCGTCATCGAGGAACTGATCATCGCCCTGTTGAGCCGGGGGCACTGCCTGCTCGTCGGCGTGCCGGGGCTGGCCAAGACGCTGCTGGTCAGCACCGTGGCCCGCATCATGGCCCTGAGCTTCAAGCGCATCCAGTTCACCCCGGACCTGATGCCGGCCGACATCACCGGCACGGACATTTTGCAGGACGACCCGGAGACCGGGCGGCGCAAGTTCACCTTTCTGCACGGCCCGCTGTTCGCCAACATGATCCTCGCGGACGAGATCAACCGCACCCCGCCGAAGACGCAGGCGGCGCTGCTCGAAGCCATGCAGGAACACCACGTCACGGCCGGCGGCCAGACGTATTACCTGCCCGAGCCGTTCTTCGTGCTGGCGACGCAGAACCCGATCGAGCAGGAGGGGACGTACCCGCTGCCCGAGGCCCAACAAGACCGCTTCATGTTCAACATCCGCGTCGAGTACCCGTCGCGGGCCGACGAAATTTTGATTATGAAGGCGACCACGTCCAACAAGAAGCCGACGCTGGAGCCGATCCTGACGGCCGAGCAGTTGATTCGCCTGCAAGAGATCGTCCGCCAAGTCGTGGTGGCCGACCACGTCTTCGCCTACGCGGCCGACTTGGTGCGGGCGACGCGGCCGAAAGAGCAAGGCGTCCCGAAGTGGGTGCCCGAGCTGGTCGCGTGGGGCGCCGGCCCGCGCGCGAGCCAATATTTGATCTTGGGCGGCAAGGCGAAAGCCGTGCTGCACGGCCGCCTGCACGTGACGACCGAAGACATCCGCGAAGTGGCTTACCCCGTGTTGCGACACCGGCTGATGACGACGTTCAACGCCGACTCGGAGGGGATCACGACGGACGACATTATTCGGAAAGTGATCCAGGCCGTCCCACCGCCACAGGAAGAGGGGGCGGCGAAGATCCGGAGATGACTGGTGCAGAGGCGGTTTTGTTTAGCCGCGACGCGACGCTTTGGGAGTGGAGCGCG
>JAYUGD010000232.1:0-6262 GCA_043767785.1 Zavarzinella sp.
GCAAAGCTCGCAAAGAGCCAAGGAAATTAAATGTTGGTCCTCCTGCGGGAAGGATCGCCATTTGTTTTCGTCGGCTCTTTGCGAGCTTTGCCTCTTTGCGAGCTTTGCGTGAAACTCTTCTCTTCGCTTTCATCCCGTTGGCAACGTCTTCAACTTCTTCTCCACTTCCGCCCGCCTCGCGTCGTTGTTCCGCTTGTGGGCGCCTTGGTAGAGCTTGAGGGCCGTCTGCCACGCCTTTTTGGCCCGCGGCAAGTCGTTCAACTTCGCGCACACGTCCCCGAGGTGGTCCCAGACGGTCGGGTCGTCGGCCCCGTCCGGCAGGGCGGCGGCCTTCTCCAGCCATTCGCGGGCCTCGGCGACGGCCCCCTTGCGGAACAGCACCCACCCGAGGCTGTCCAAGTAGGCGGCGTTGTCCGCGTCTTCCTCGGCGTCCTTGCGGGTCAGTCGGTCCAAGTCCACGGCCCGGCGGACCAGTTTCTCGGCCTCGTCCAAGTTCACGTTCCGCTCGGCGAGTTGGTAGCCGAGGTTGTTGTTCGCCAGTGGGGCGTTCGGGTCGGTTTCGAGGATCAGGCGAAGCTGCTCCTCTGACTTCGCGTGATCGGCGTGGTTCGTGTAGACGCTGGCGAGGGCATAGCGCACCGTGCGGACGGCCTCGGGCTGGGGGAACTCTTTCATGGCCTCCATACACTCCGTGACGGCCTCGGCGTGGCGGTCGGCCCGGCTGAGAACTTCGGCCCGGTGACAGCGGGCGCGCAGCTTCAACTTCTCCGAACTCAGCTTCACCGCCGCGTCGGCCGCAGCAACGGCCGCGGGGAAGTCCCCGAGTTCGGCGTGGGCGGCGGCCAACGTGCTTTGGAAGTAGTACGGCAAGTTCGGGTCACGCGCCGGCCGCTTGCCGGTCAGCCCCTCGGTGCACAATTTGATCGTCTCCGCGTGCTTTTGCTGGAGGCGCAGAGCCTCGATCAGGCCGACGTACACCGCGTACTCCGCGTCCGGCGGGGCGTTGACGAGGCACTGCCGAAAGTACAACTCGGCCTTGTCCAGTTGCTTGACGCGGGCGGCCAGCGTGGCGAGGAACACCCATGTGTTGACGGTCCGCTTGTCCCCGCGCCGCAGTTCTTCGAGCGACACGGGGAGCAGGGCGGCCACCAGCGCCGGCTCGGCCCGCAGCACCGAGACCATCGCCCGCGCCCGCTCGTGGGCTGATTCTCTCTCGTCGGGTCTGGCCTCGCCGTCTTTGGCGTTCGCCACGCGCACGGCGTCGTCGAGCAAGTCGATTACCTTACCCATGCGGTCGTCGGCCTGAAACAGTTTGAACAGGCCGCGGTAAATCTCCGGCTTGATCTGCTTGGCCAAGAGGGCGAGGTGCAGCCGCTCGGCCTCCGCGCGGGTGCGGGGGTCTTTCGCCAGTTCGGCGGCCAACAGGAGTTGCACGCCGAGGTGGTACTCTTCGCGGGCGGCCAACTTGCGCAGGGCCGGGACCACGTCCCGCTCCCGCCCGAGTTTGCGGAGCAGTTCGGCCTTCTTCGCGTACGCTTCCACGTCCGGCGGCGACGTGAGCAAATAGGCGTCGAGCGCTTCCATCGCCTCGGCCCACTTGTCTTGGGCGGCGGCCGTCTCGCAGACGTTCCAGTTGATGCGGGCGGCGAGGCGGTGGGCGTCCGGGTCGGAGACGGTCAGCAGCGTGTCGCGGGCGGCCCGGAAGGCGGCGGTGGCCTTGGCGAAGTCCTTCGTGCGGACGAGACACTTGCCGAGCCGTTCGTGAGCCTTCGCCAGCGTGGTTTGCAGGTCGTCCTTGGTGAAGCCGTTGCCGAACAGCAGTCGCTCGCGGTGGGCGGCGACGGCCGCGATGAGGCGTTCTTGCGTGGCCGCGCCGGCGGCGAAGTCGCCCCCCCGCTCCTGCATCTCGTACAGGTCTGACAGCATCAGCAACAGACCTTCGGGCTTGTCCCCGGCCTCCTTGCCCACGCTGGCCTTTTGCAGGGTGCTGATCGCTTCCGGGAACTTACTCACTCCGCGTAAGAGCCGGGCCGTCTGGAGGGCGGCCATTACGTCGGTCGGGTCAGCTTTCAATACGTCGCGGCCGAGGGCCAAGGCTTCATCGTCCCGGCCGAGGGCCATGTACACCGGCAGAAGCATCTTGCGGACTTCGGCCGAGTCCGGGTCGAGACCCAAGGCCTTTTCAAGAATCTTGGCCGCCTCCACGAGCCGGTCCTGCCGGCGGTGCAGCAGCCCGACGGCGTACAGGGCGACCGCGTCCCGTTTCAGCGCATCCGCTTTGCGGCGATCCACTTCGGCCTTCGTCGGCGTCCCGGCCTCCACGAACGCCGGCCGGCCTTCCGGCGACTGCTGGGCCGCTGCCGTCCCGGCGACGAGCGCCAAGCCCGCCAAGGCCAGCCGATGGGTCACGGTCATGGGTCAATCCTCGCAAACACGCGGACGCGGCTCCCGATCATACCCTTAATGGTGACACGGTGGCAAGGTGACACGGTGATCGGTTTCCCGCGGCCGTCGTCCTTGTTACGGCCGCCCGTCTTCATATCATGAAAGTTTCGCTCGAACCGAAGCTCTGACCCCGATGGCACACGCGGGATGGAACTCTCCCTTATTATCGACCAGATGGCCGACGCCATCCGCGAGATCAACACCAACTCCACCCCGGCGCGACGGCTCGTCGGCGGGGGGGTGGTCGTCGATTCGCGGTTGCGGCTGCTAATGGTCTATTCCGACTTCGCCTACCAAGGCTGGCACTTCCCGAAGGGGGGGCTGGACGAGGGGGAGAACTCGCTGCAGGCGGCCATCCGCGAAGTCGCCGAAGAGTCCGGCGGCGTCAAAGCCAAGAACTTCTCCGGGAACATCAAGTTCGAGCTTCAGCCCGGCCGCGTGTACCGCGAGCCGATCGGCTTCGGCTCCTCGCGGGCCGAGGCGGAAGAGGGCGAGGCCGCGGAGAAGATCAGCCTCGGCGCTTACCACTTGTTGGTGGAAGCGGCCAAGGAAGCCCGCATCGACCTGGAAGAACTGCACAAGCACCGCTACGCGATTTTCGACGCCCTTGTCGAGCGGGAAGTCCCCGTCTCGTGGGTGACAGTCCCCACATATCACTTGTTGGCGTACGAGAGCGGCAAGGCGATGCCGACGGCCGAGACGCAAGCGGTCGAGTGGCAGCCGGCCACCGCCATCCGCGACATGCGGCCCCCGGGCAAGGGGAGCGGCAAGCCACGCCTCGGCGGGGCCACCCGCACGCTGCTCGACTGGCCCAAGTTCATGGACCTCGTCGAGGCCGCCAAGGCCGAGGCCAAAGAGGCGAGCTGAACGTGTGAGCGAAGCTCACGTCAACGAGCCGTGGGGTTCATCCCCACGGGAGTAATCTCATACGCATACTCCCGCCGGGATGAACCCGGCGGCTCGTCAGTCGCTGACCTCGCTTCCCGTCACTTGGCCTGAATCCTCACCGGTCCCTTCATCACCCCCCCGCCGGCCCGCATGCCGAACATCATCCACGACGTCGGGCCGCCGAAGCTGCCGAACTGGACGCTATAGCCCAGCGTGATGTGCAGCTTGTCCCCGCCGGTGACGGCCAAGGTCGTCCCGGCCGTGCGGTCGTTCTTCTCCATCGCGTTCAGCATTGCTTTCATTGACCCCCCCGGGCCGTGGTCATCGTCGCCCAATTCATTGCCGAACAACGGCAGTTTCTTCATCAGCCCGGCGGTGCGCTTCGTGTTCCCGGAACTGTCGAACGCGGCGGCCGGGGCCGGCTTAAGGGCGGTGGAGTCCGCGAGGGCCTTCTTGGCGTCCGGGCCGTAGGCGGCGTAGATCGCGGTCTTGCCGACGCCAATGTACACGGTTTGGTCCTTGCCGAAGAACTTTTGAAGTTCTTCGGGGGCGTCCGGGATGTGAATCTCGTGCAGGTTCAGGTCGCCGACTTTCCCGGCGTCGAGTTTAACCATTTTCTTCGCCTCGTCCGGGGCGACGGCCAAGGCCGTTTTGATGGCCTTCTCCAAGTCGGCTGTCTCCTGACAGTGGACCGCCCCGACGGCCGTGTAGTGCCCGTCCTTGTTGGGGCCACGCAACACGAGCCCGAGGTCCATCTCCCCGGTCTTCAGCGTCGCCCGCAGCGATTTGAAGGCCGTCTCGGTGAGCGTGACCGCTTCCGGCGGGGCGCCTCTCGCCACTTGGGCGACGGCCGCCTTCTCCCCGAGGGCCAACAACTTCACCAAGGCGTCCTGCACGTCTTCGTGGAATAGCGGGGCGGACAGCAGCATCCACTGCACGGCGTCCTTCGTGACCAAGCCGGCAAAGGCGTTCTTGGACGGTTCCCGGCGGGCGATGGCGGCGGCGAGGGCCGTCTTCGGCAGGGCCTCGACGGCGATGTCCAATTTCAAGTCCGCGGTCTTCGGGTCGCCGTCGAGCCGGAGGGTCAGTTCCTTCCCTTGGTCGGCGAGTTGCCGCAGCCAGCGCAGGCCGAGGGATTGCAGGATGGAGACGACTTCCTTGGTCTCCGCGTCTTGGATGCCCTCCTTGCCTTGGTCGATCAGCTCGCCGAGGTTGGCGACAAGAAATTTCTTGAGTTCCGGCGGCATCCGGTCAAACTTCAAGGTGAGGACGGCCGGGGATTTGTCCTTCTCGTTGAGGACGTCCTTCGGGGCGAGGATCGACTTCGCCGCGAGGGCGTCGGCCCCGCCGAGGCTGAAGTAGGCGTACCCCGCGTGAAACTTCAAATGGATCGGCAGCGGGAAGCCCGGCCCGGCCCCGACGGCCGCGACGCCGTCGGCGTCCGGCTTCTCCGGCGTCAGGTGCATCGCCTCCAATTGCTTCAACAGTTGCGGCTCGTCCTTCACCGGGACCATGATGACCAGCCGGCACTTGTGGATGTCGGCGTCCGCGAGGCCGTACACGGCGAACGGCTTGGCCGGGTTGATGCCGGGGGCGATGTCGGGGCTGACGCTGCTGAAGCCGCTCTTCTCGAACTCGGCGGACAGCTTCTCGCCGCCGACGGCCTTCACGCCTTCCTTGAGCATGGCGATCAGGTCATTCCATGAGCGGGACTGGCCGACGAGGGCCGGGCCGCCGGGCTTGTCGTCGGGGCGCGGGGCGGCGGCCAGCGGGGCGACGATGCCGAGGGTCAGCCCGGCCAGCAGGGGAAATGTCAGTCTCATGGGTCGGCTCGCGGTGCGTTGTGCGGTGATTCGCGTATCCTATCCCGGAATTTGGGTCACGCGGGAAAAAATGCCATGACCGCCGCCGAGATGCACGCGGAAGCCGTCGCCTTCTTCCAAGGGTTGCAGGACCGCATCTGCGCCGGGCTGGAACAGGCCGACGGCGCCGGCCGCTTCCGGGAAGACACATGGGTCCGCCCGGAGGGGGGCGGCGGCCGGTCCCGCGTCGTGGAGAACGGCGCCGTTTTCGAGAAGGGGGGCGTCAACTTCTCCGAGGTGTACGGGGAGATGACGCCCGAGTTCGCCAAGCAAGTGCCGGGCGAGGGCCGGGCGTTCACGGCCACCGGCCTCTCGCTGGTGCTGCACCCGCGCAACCCGCACGTCCCGACGGTCCACGCGAACTTCCGCTACCTCACGAAAGGGGACCACTCGTGGTTCGGCGGCGGCGCCGACCTGACGCCGTATTATCCCGTCTTGGAGGACGTGGTTCACTTCCATCGGACATGGAAAGCCGTGTGTGACAAGCACGCCCCGCTGACTGATCACGCGGCGATGAAGCAGACCTGCGACGAATACTTCTTCCTGCCCCACCGTCAGGAACCCCGCGGCGTCGGCGGCATCTTCTTCGACTACAAGTCCGGCGACACGCCCGCGTGGTTCGCCTTTGTCAAGGACGCCGGCGAGGCGTTTCTGTCCAGTTACCTGCCCATCGTGGAACGCCGAAAAGAGGCGCCGTACTCCGATGACCAAAAGTGTTTTCAAGAGTACCGCCGCGGCCGGTACGTCGAGTTCAACCTGATCTACGACCGCGGCACAATCTTCGGCCTGAAGACCAACGGCCGCGTCGAATCGATCCTCATGTCCCTGCCGCCGACCGTGCGCTACTGGTACGACTACCACCCGGAACCCGGCAGTAAGGAGGCGAAGTTGACGGAGTATTGGTTGAAGCCGCAGGATTGGGCGGGGGATACGGCGTGATGATTGCAGCCTCGCGACACCTTTATTCCCCACCGCCGTCAGGCGGTCGTGTTGGAGTCCCGCTTTTAAGCGGTCTGTGACCTCCCTGCCGCAATAGGCCGGAGGACCGAGTCTTCGACGGTCCGACC
>JAYUGD010000233.1:0-6259 GCA_043767785.1 Zavarzinella sp.
GGGGCTGACGCCCCCCGCTCGCCTAACAACGAGAAGACCGCACACCGTTCCCAGTTGCACCAGCGCCAGCGCCGCCACGGTGCTCGTGACGCCGTAATGCATCTGGTTCAGCAGTTCCTGCGCGAAGGTCCGGCGGCCGGGGATCTGTACGATCTTGCCGGCGCTGATCTCGCCGAGGGCGAAGGCCGTGACCGTCAGACCGGCCGCGAATGCCCCGCCGCGAATACAGGGCCAGGTGACGTGGCGGAAAACGCCCCACGGCGTCGCCCCTTCTTGCCGGGCGGTTTCCAGCAGCGGCTTCGGAACCTGAGAAAGCATCGGCCAGAGGACGAGCGCCGCGTAGGGGAGGAAGCGCAACACATGGGCGGCCATCACCGGCAACGGCGAAGGGCCGTCGTACAGCAGGAACCGCAACGGCCGTTCCGCGGTGAGTGAACCGAGCAGAAAATCTTCCACGTCCATCAGGCGAACGATCACGCGCAAGAGGCCGAAGCCGATCACCGGGCCGGGGGTGACGGCCAGCGCGCCGAGCAGCAGGCCGGCGAAGCGGCGTTGCCACCGAGAGGATTTCACCAGTTCCCACAGCACGACGGCGAGGCCGACGCAACTCACGGCGACGGTGATGCTCTCCGCTAAACTCTGGCCGAGCAGGTCGGCGTTGAGCGTCACGCCGCGGAACAGTTCTCGCCCCAGCGTGGTGAAACTCCCGGGCGTGTCCCCGCGGTGGCCGGCCGCTTGCCGCAGCAAATTAACAAGCGGGATGCCCGCCCACGCGATCAAGAACGCCGCCACCAACCCGGCGAGGGGGATTTGCCAAGACCCTGCGGCGCCAGTCGGCGGCGGGCGAAACACGAACGCGCGGGCCGACGGCCGGACACTTCGCGTCACCCATGCGAACACACCGAGCAGGAGGAGATTCACGGGCAGGCTGACGGCCACGGCCCGGCCGAGGCCGTTGATGTTGACGACGAACTGCGTGTAGATTTCTTCCGCGAAGGTCCGCACCTCCGCCATGTCCGTGACGGTGATTTCACCCGTGGTTTGCAGCACGACCCACGTGACGGCGGCCACCAGGTGCGCCCGGATGGCCGGCAGCGTCACGCGCCGGAAGACGCCCCACGGAGCCATTGCCGTGCGGGCGTCGTCTTCCAGTTCGCGCGGGACTTGGTTCAGCCCCAGCCCGATGATCCACACCACGCCCGGCAGCGCCGCCAGCGCGTGGACGATGGCCGCGAACAAAATGCCCTTGCCCCACGGAAACTCGGACCCGAGCGCGGGCTGCCACGCGCAGGCGTACACGGGGAGCGGGACGAAGACACCAAGCAGGAGCACGAAACGGGCGAGAGAAGAAATTGGAACTGTCAACCGGAAGAGAATCACCGCCAGCCCCAACCCCGCGGGCAGTGTCAGCGCCAGCGTGGCCAGCGTGAAGAGCAGCGTATTCCGCAGCAAGGCCGAAACGCGAGTGGCCTCGGCCCCCGCGGTCCACGCGGAAGTCGAGGCCAGGTCGGCCAGCGGCATTAACAGCGGGGCCGCGAGCAGGCCCAAGATCAGCAGCCGGCCCGCGGTTCGCATGGGACCAATCGTTAGGGAATGGCCACGAACAGCCCGGCCACCAGCGCCCCCTCGACGAGCGAGCCGCTGACGGTGAACTCCGGCGGGTACAGCAAGTACGGCACCGGGTCGCCCGGCCAGCACAGGCCGGCGTTCGTGTCGAACCGTCGGCAATTAAACGAGGTGGCGTGCTTCGGCATCCACACCACGTCACTGAGGAAGTACGCGGTCGAGACGAGCGGCTGCAACACGGCGCCGAAGTCCCACCCGTACCGCTCGGCGTTCTTCTCCTCGAAGTACAGCCGGCGGTAGACGACGTAGCTCGGCTCACGCAGCAGTTGCGACGGCGGCAACTGTCGGGTCGCCTGCCGGTCGTCAGTGGTCAGCGTCGGTTTTTCCGGGAACTGGATGCGGTCCCGGCCGGCGTCCTTTTCCAATTGGCTGAAGCGCTGCTCCAGTTCCTTCTCGGTCTCCCGCGCGCCGAACACCTTCTCGCGGCCCGGCGGCTCCAACCGCACGTAGGCGTCGAACAGGTCGCGGTTGTCCCGCAGCGGCATGCCGATGATCGGCGCCTTGGGGGCGTCCCCGCCGGGCGCCAAGTCCTTGGGCGGCATCGGCGTCGGGTCTTTGGCTTGGACTTGGATTAGGTCCCCGAAGGCCGGGCGGGCGGCCACGGCCGGCGGCGGCTTCGGGGCGACGCGCGGCGAGAACGTGGACCGCACTTGGCCGGGCATCGCCAAGTCGTCCGCGCGGGCCGGCCCGGCGAATGCCAACAGGCCGGCGGCCAGCAGGCTACATGCCGTCCGGCTTGGCGTACTCCTCCCGCGTGGAGTAGTTCGGCGCTTCCTGCGTAATGAGAATGTCATGCGGATGGCTCTCCTGCATTGATGCGGCGCTGACCTGGATGAACCGGGCCTTCGTCCGCAACTCTTCCAAATTCTGTGTGCCGCAATACCCCATGCCGGCCCGAAGCCCGCCCACCAGTTGGTAGACGAACGGGGCCAACTGCCCCTTGTAAGGCACGCGGCCCTCGACGCCCTCGGGGACGAGCTTGCCGTTGCCGGCCGTCGCGTCTTTCCCCTGGTTGTACCGGTCCCCGGACCCGGCCACCATCGCCCCGAGCGACCCCATGCCGCGGTACGCCTTGAACGTCCGGCCGCGGTACAGGATCGTCTGCCCGGGGCTTTCCGCCAGCCCGGCGAACAGCCCGCCGATCATCACGGAATACGCCCCGGCGGCCATCGCTTTGGTGATGTCCCCGGAGTACCGCACGCCGCCGTCGGCGATGATCGGGATGCCGGAGCCTTTCAAGGCCTGGACCGCCGACGCGATGGCGGACAGTTGCGGCACGCCGACGCCGGAGACGATCCGCGTCGTGCAGATGCTCCCCGGGCCGATGCCGACTTTCACGGCGTCGGCCCCGGCCTCGGCCAGCGCCTTCGCCCCCTCGACCGTCGCCACGTTCCCGGCGATGATGTCGATGGAATGCCTCTTTTTCAGTTCCCGCACGGTGTCGATCACATTCTTGGAGTGGCCGTGCGCCGAATCGACGACCAGCACGTCCACGCCGGCCGCGATCAACTGCTCGGCGCGCTCGAAGTCCCGCACGCCGATGGCCGCCCCGACCCGTAACCGCCCGCGCCCGTCCTTGCAGGCGTGCGGGAAGTTCAACATCTTGTCGATGTCCTTGATCGTGATTAACCCCTTCAGACGGTATTGATCGTCCACCAGGAGCAGTTTCTCCACCTTATTTACCGTCAACAATCGCTCCGCTTCCGCTAAAGTCGTGTTCTCCTTCGCCGTCACCAGATTGTTCTTGGTCATCACTTCGGAAATCTGCTGGTTCTGGTCGCTCAGGAACTTCAAGTCCCGCCGGGTGAGGATGCCCTTCAGGTAGCCGTCCACGGTGATCGGCACGCCGCTGATGTGTTGAACCTCCATGAGCGTGCGGGCGGTGGCGACGGTCTCCTCGGGCCGCAGCGTCACCGGGTCGGAGATGACGCCGTTCTCGGACCGCTTGACCTTGTCCACTTCCCGCGTTTGCAGGGCGATGGGCAAGTTTTTGTGGATGATGCCCATGCCCCCCTCCTGGGCGAGGGCGATGGCCAGCTCGCTCTCCGTCACCGTGTCCATCGGGGACGACAGGATGGGGATGTTGAGCTTGATGTTCCGGGTGACGTACGTCCGCACGTCCACGTCTTTGGGGACGACTTCCGAGTAGCCCGGCTCCAGCAGCACGTCGTCAAAGGTGATGCCTTGGTACGCGATCCGCTCCTGCATGGCGACGCTCTCCGGTGAGTGGCCCGAAACCGATATTGAAAACGCATTATAGAAGATTGCCGCGGGATCCGGCCGGCGTGACGTACAATGACAGTCCAAGGAGCCGCGGCATGACACTCACCCCGCCCGTGATCCACTGTGACCCCGACATTCTCGGCGGCGCCCCCGTTTTCGTCGGGACGCGCGTCCCGCTGCGGGCGCTGATCGACTATCTCGCCGGCGGGCACCCGCTTGCCGAGTTCCTGGACGACTTCCCGTCCGTCACCGCGGATCAGGCGGTGGACGCGCTGCGGCTCGCGGCACAATCCTTGGTGGCCGATGCGCGTGCTGCTTGACGAGTGTGTCCCGAAGAAATTCGGCCGGGCGTTGCCGGGTCATGCGGTGCGCACCGTCCCACAAGAGGGCTGGTCCGGGAAAAAGAATGGAGCCCTGCTGGCCCTGATGTCGGCCGCCGGCTTTGAAGTTCTGCTCACGGTCGACCAGAGCGTGAGACATCAGCAGAATTTGACGGCGGCCGGCGTGGCCGTGGTCGTCATGGTTGCCGTGACCAACGACGTTGTTGACTTGCTGCCGTTGGCGCCCGGCGTGTTGGCGGCCTTGGCAACGATCCAACCGGGCGACGCCATCGACGTGCGACTCCCGCCGTCACCGTAACGGGCTGTCCGGTACACTTTCCCCGCCAAGACCATTGCCCCGCCCCGCGCCGCCGGTTATGCTGGGCCGCACACACACCCGTGATCCCCGGAGCCGCCGCGCATGTTTCCCTCCCTGTCCCGTCGCCACTTCGTTCAAGTCGGGGCCGCCGGCCTCGTCAGCGTCCCCCTGTTGGCCCAGGAGAAGAAGGCGCCGCCGAGTGAGCGCGTCCGCGTCGGCGTGGTCGGCCTCGCCGGGCAGGGGCAGTACAACTGGGGCGAACTGGCGAAAGCCGGGGCCGACGTGATCGCCATTTGCGACGTGGACGAGTCCCGCACCGGCCCGGCCCGCAAGCAGTTCCCCAAGGCCGATTTCCACACCGACTACCGCAAGCTAATCGAGACCAAGGGGCTGGACGCGCTGCTGTGCGCCACGCCGGACCACAACCATTTTCACGTCACCTCCGCGGCCATCGAAGCCGGGTTGCACGTCTACTGCGAAAAACCGCTGTGTCACACGGTGTGGGAGACCCGCCAACTGCGGGAGTTGGTGAAGAAGCACAAGCGCGTCAGCCAGATGGGGACGCAGATCCACGCCGGGGACAACTACCGCCGCGTCGTGGAAATGGTGAAGGCCGGCGTGATCGGGGCGGTGAAGGAAGCCCACGTCTGGGTCGGCGGCGCGTGGAACGGCAACGGCAAGCGGCCCGACCCGAAGCCGGTGCCGAAGGGCCTCGATTGGGACTTGTGGCAAGGCCCGGTGGTCGAGCGGCCTTACGCCCCGGAGTACGTCCCGTTCCACTGGCGCCGGTACTGGGCCTACGGCGGCGGCCGCATGGCCGACATGGCCTGCCACCACATGGACCTCGTCTTCTGGGCTTTGGACCTGACCGCCCCGACGAAAGTGACGGCCCAAGGCTCCCCGCTGAACCCCGAGACGGCCGCCGACTGGATCACCGCCGAGTACGACTACCCGGCCCACGGCAAGCGGTCCGCCGTCAAAGTGTTCTGGTACGACGGCGACAAGCAGCCGAAGCAACTCGCCGAACTCAAGCAAGAAAAGTGGGGCGACGGCACCCTGTTCGTCGGCGAGAAGGGCATGATCCTCGCCAACTACGGCCGCCGGGTGGTTTACCCGGAAGACCAGTTCAAGGGCGTGGACGGCGACAAGAGCATCCCGAACTCGATCGGCCACCACAAGGAATGGCTGGAAGCCATCCGCACCAACGGCCAAACGACCTGCAACTTCGCCTACTCCGGCGGCCTGACGGAAGCCGTGCTGTTGGGCGTGGTCGCGTACAAAGTCGGCAAGCCGCTGGAGTGGGACGCCGCCACGCTGAAGTGCAAAGGCGTGCCGGAAGCGGATGCGTTCATCACGAAGGAATACCGCAAGGGGTGGGAACCCACGGCCAGCGCGCATAAATAGGCAAGCCTGGCGGCCTGGCGCGTCGGTCCCCGGCACCGTAAGGTGAACCGAAGTCCCCGGCCTTCGTCTGCGGACGCCTTCCGGGGGATGTCCGCGATGTCGAAGCTCATTGATGTCGGTTCGGTCGGCTCTTATTTCGAGTCGCTGGAGGATCCGCGTCACACCCGCAATCGCAAGCATCTGCTCGTCGATATTGTCGTCATCGCGGTGTGCGGGATCATCGGCGGCTGTGACGGCCCGACGGCGATCCACCGCTGGTCAACCCTTCAAGAAGAGTGGCTGAAAAAACACGTGGCCCTGCCGAACGGCCTCCCCTCGCGGGATTGTCTGCGCCGACTGCTCATGATGCTCCGGCCCGAGGCCTTCC
>JAYUGD010000234.1:0-6250 GCA_043767785.1 Zavarzinella sp.
GGAGGCACAAGACGTGGTGGGCGTGTTCGCTGACGATGGAGATGTCGTGCGAGACAATGAGGATGGAGACGCCCTGCTTGCGGTTGATGTCCGCGAGCAGGTCGTAGAAGGGCTTCTGGTCCGCGAAGTCGATCCCGGCCGCCGGCTCGTCGAGGAGCAATAGCTCGGGGTTCGGGTCCAAGGCCAGACTCAGCAACACGCGCTGCAGTTCCCCGCCGGACAGCTTGGCGACGGGCCGGTTCAGCAGGTGCCCCGCCCCGACCCGCGCGAGCAGTCGGTCGGCCGTCTCGTTGACGCGGCGGTTGACGCCGAGGAACAGCGGCCGGCGCTGGAGCGAGAGGGCGAAGAACTCGCGCACGGTCAGCGGCAGCCGCGCGTCCACGGCCAGCCGCTGCGGGACGTAGCCGACGTGGTCCGGCCGCGGGCGGGTGTGGTCGTGGCCGCAGTAGTATTTGATCTCGCCGCGGTGCGGGATCTCGCGGAGCAGGGCCTTCAAGAGCGTGGACTTGCCGGACCCGTTCAGCCCGATGAGCGCGGTGATCTTATTCCGCAGGATGTCGGCCGTGACCCCGGTGAGGATCGGGCGGCCGCCGAGCGAGACGGTCAGGTTGCGGAGGGAGGCGAGGACTGGCGTCATTTCAGCACGGCGGCCAAGTTGGCCAAGTTCTCGCGCATCGTCCGCTCGTACAGGTCGGCGGTCAACTCGGCCTCGTCGGCCGTCTCCAGCGTGTCCACGCCGGCGAATTGGGCGTCAATGGGGTTGTCCTTCGCCTTCTGCAGCGTGTCGCGGATGACGCGAGCCGACGTGGTCCGCGGGAACTGCGGCTCGACGGCGATCACGCGGATTTTCTGCTTCTGACACATCTTCACGACTTCGGCGATGTCGTCGGCCGTCGGCTCGACGCCCTCCTTGGTCTCGATCACCCCGCCGACTTTGAGGCCGTAGGACTCGCAGAAGTATTGCAGCGAGTCGTGGAACGTGACGAACTTCTTCTCGGCCTTCGCGGCAAAGAGGCCCTTGCCGTACTCTTCCAACGCCTCCAGTTTCTTGAGGTACTCGCCGGCCCGGCGGTCGAAGTTCGCCGCGTGCGGCGGGTCGAGGCGTTTGAACTCGTCGCGGACGGCCGCCACCATCTTCTTCGCCGGGCCCGTGCCGAGCCAGACGTGCGGGTCGAAGCCGTGGTCGTGCGGCTGGCCGGCGGCGTGGTCGTGCTTGCACTCCCCTTCATGCAAGGAATCCTCGTCGATGGCCTTGCCGAGGACGACGACGTTCCAGTTCTTGTTGGCGGCCGGCTTCTCCAGCTTCTTCACGATGTACTCGTCCAGCCCCAAGCCGTTCGTCAAGAACACATCGCAGCCCTTGGCTAACAGGATTTCGCGCTCGGTGATCTCGCCGTGGAAGTGGACCCCCCGCGTCGTGGTGAGCGACTTCACCGCCACGTCGTCCCCGCCGACGGCCGCGGCGAAGCTGAACAGGCCGGGGAAGCTGACCAGCACCTTGGTCTTTCCGCCGGCGTTCGCCCACTCGTCGGCCGACCCGGATTTCAACGAGCAACCGGCAGCGAGCGGCAGGCCGGCGACGCCGGCGAGAAAATGGCGACGAGAGATCATCAGATGGCTCGATACGGAGTGGGTATTACAATATACTACGGCCCGCCGCCAAAAGGTGTTCGCCGGCCGGCAGAATTTACCCGCCCTTGGCCGCCCGGACGTATGCCTCGAAGTTGGCGACCGGCGTTGCCTTGTCCACCCCGTGGTTCAAATTAACGATGTGCCGTTGGCCCCCGCCCTCGGCGAGACACCGGCGAACGTCGGCCGTCACTTGCTCGGGCGTGCCGTCTTTCAAGATGTCGTGGTCCACGTTCCCTTGGAAGATCAAATTCGGGTAGTCCCGCCGGGCCGCCGCGAGGTCGTGGCAACTTCCCAAGCTAATCACCTCGGCCCCGGAGTGACACATGCGGTCGAGGAACGGGTTTTCCTTAACGAACAGCACGCGCGGCACGCCGGTCGCGCCCGCGAGAATTTCCTGGTGGTACGGCTGCGCCCACTCCTCGTACTCCTCGGGCGTCAGGTCACCGGCCCACGAGTCGAACAGTTGGTACACGGCCGCCCCCTCCGCGATCAGCGTGTTCAGGAACCCGACGGTCGCCCCGCTGATGCGCTGGAGCAGGAGTTTCCACGCGGCCGGCTGGTCGGCGGCGAATTGCCGCGTCGCGGCCATGTGCTTGCCGGTGCCGATGCAGTACGCCGCCACGGTGAACGGGGCGCCGGCGAACGCCAGCACGGGGAGTTCTCCGTTGAGTTCCTTCTTTACCGTGCGCAGCAACTCGATGATGTGCGCGTAACTCGCCGGGTCCGGGTTCGCGGCCAGTTTCAGCACGTCCTCGCGGGAGCGGATCGGCCGGTCCGGCACGGGGCCGAGGTTGGGCTTCAACTGGAACGGCAGCCCCATGGACACGGGGAGCGTGGTGATGTCGTAGAAGAGGATGATGCCGTCCACCCCGAACCGCCTGGGGCACAGCGACGCCTCCGCGGCCCGTTGGACGTTCTCGGAGAACTCGTAGAAGCCGAGGCCGGCCCGCACCTTTTGGAACTCCGGATCCCACCGCCCCGCCTGCCGCATGGCCCACACCGGCGACCGCTCGACCGCCTCGCCGCGGGCGGCCCGGACCAACAAGGGAACCGCCGGGCGGGCGTGGTCATCGTCTCCGGTCATGCCGTGTCGTCCTGCGGAAGGGGGGTTGGCCAGCACTGGGATTAACCTAGCGAACCAGCCCCAGACAACCAGAATCCCGGCGGGCGCGCCGCCGCGCGGGAAAGTTTTCTCCGAATTCGTGTCCGCCCCCGCCGGCGTTCTTGATTGACTCGGTGAAGCAGCCCGTTCACTCATCACCGTCGGAGTCAATCATGCCTGGTTTTTCGTTGTCAAATTGGATCGCCGCCCAAGTGTCGCGGCGGCCGGCGGGCCGGGGGAAGGCCGTGCGGCGGCTGGGCGGCGCCCATTTGCTCGAAACTCGGACGATGCCGGCATTTCTGGCCGCCGCGACGTTTGCCACCGGGGCCAACCCCGCCGGGATCGCGGTCGGCGACTTCAATGGGGACGGCCTGTCCGACATGGCCGTCGTCAATCAAACGTTCCCCAACACCGTGAGCATCCTCGCGAGCAACGGCAACGGGACGTTTCAGCCGAAGGTTGATGTCCCCGTGTCCTTCGGGGCCATCGACGCCACGGCCGGCGACTTCAACGCCGACGGCAAGACCGACCTCGCCGTCTCCGGCAGCGGAACCATGAGCATCCTGCTCGGCAACGGCGACGGTTCCTTCGCGGCCCCGGCGACCTATCCCGTGGCCGGCGGTTCCTCGGTCAAGTTCGGCGACTTCAACGCCGACGGCAAGCCGGACATCGCCACGATGGGCGCCGGGATCGCCAGCGTGTCGCTCGGCAACGGCGACGGCACGTTCCAACCCCATCGCGACGCCCTGATTGCCGGGAACAACCTGAACCTGGTGCTGGGCGACTTCAACCGCGACGGCAACCTGGACATGGCCGCCTCGAACACCGCCAGCATCGGCACGATCAACATCCTCAAGGGCCGGGGCGACGGAACCTTTGACCCGGTTCAGAGCATCTACGCCAATTCGGCCCCGGTGTCGCTGGCGGCCGGCGACTTCAACAACGACGGCTACCTCGATTTCGCCGTCCCGAATTCCTATTCCGCCACCATGATGAGCATCATCATGAACAACGGCGACGGAACCTACGCCGCCCCCGTCTCCTACAACATCGCCCAGACCGGCTTCGAGATCGAGGTGGCCGACTTCAACAACGACGGGAACCAGGATTATGCCGTCCGGGGCGGCTCCCAGTACATGGTCGGCCTCGGCCAGGGCAACGGCCTGTTCTACGCCCCGGTGAGCTACGCCACCCCGGCGGGCCGGTTTGAATCGGGCACGCACGGGGACTTCAACGGGGACGGGGCGGTCGATTTCGCCTATCCCGGCGTCTCCGGCGTCACGGTGATGATGAACGCCAACGACAACGTGACCAACCTGGCCGGGGCGGTCGGGTTCACCGTCAGCCTGCCGGCCGCCGCCACGGCCGGGGCGGCGATGCCGATGACCGTGACCGTGGTGGACGCGAACGGCGTCCCGGCCGCCGGGTTCCTCGGCACGGTGTTTGTCACCAGCAGCGACGCGGCGGCGGCTTCCTCGGCCATCGCCTATGCGTTCACGGCCGCCGACGCCGGATCGCACACCTTCACCGGCTCGGTGCGACTGTTCACCCCCGGCGACCAGACGGTGACCGTCGCCGCGCCGCTCATGGCCTCCGCGACGAGCGCCGTGCATGTGACGGGGGCGATCACCCGGTTGGCCGTCGGGATGCCGACGGCCACGAACGCCGGGGACACCTTCAATGTGACGGTGACCGCCCTGAACGCCCTCGGCGAGGTGGGAACCGCGTATGCCAGTTCCGTCCACTTCTCCAGTTCGGACGTCCTGGCCGGGCTGCCGGCCGACTATGCCTTCACCCCGGCCGACGCGGGGGTCCACACGTTCACCGTCACGCTGAAGACGGCCGGATCAGTTTCGCTGCGGGCCATCGAGATCAACGGGACGGTCAACGGCAACGCGAACATCACCGTCGCGGCGGGACCGGCCGCTTCCTTCGCCCTGGCCGGCGGGGCGGGGGCCATCGGCGTCGCCCGTCCGGTCACCATTGTCGCCCGCGACACCTACGGCAACCTCGTCACGGGTTACAACGGCGTCGTCCATGTCACCAGTTCCGACGCGGCGGCCGTCCTGTCGGGCGACGTGGCGCTGACAAACGGCTCGGCCACCGTCACCGTGACCTTCATGACCGTCGGCGTGCAGACGGTCACCGCGACCGACGCGGCCACGTCGTCGCTCACCGGAACCATGTCCAGCAACGCCACCCCGCCGGTCGCGGCGCTGTTCGCGGTCACGGGGAGTCAGGCCACCTCGGCCGGGGCCGTCCAGACGATCACGGTCACCGTCCGCGACACCATCGGCCAGGTCGCCACCGGCTACGCCGGAACCGTTTACTTCTCCAGCACGGACACCCAGGCCGGGTTGCCCGCCGGTTACGTCTTCACGGCGGCCGACGCCGGGAGGCATGTGTTCACGATGACGATGAAGACGGCCGGCACGCAGTCGGTTGCCGTCCGCGATTACGCCGGGGCGCTCTCGGGCGGCCTGTCGGGCATCGCGGTCGCCCCGGCCGCGTTCGCCAGTTACCGGCTCTCGGTCCCGAACGGCCGGGACAGCAAGGGCCATGTCCTGGTCGTCGCCGGGGAAGCCATCTCCCTGACCGTCCGGGCGATGGATGCCTACGGCAACACGGTTGTCGGCTACAAGGGCAAGGCGAAGTTCACCAGCACGGACGTCCAGGCGGGATTGCCGGCCGTTTACAGCTTTTCGGCCGCCGACGCGGGGGTTCACACCTTCACCGTGGCCCTGAAGATGGCGACGCCAAACGGCGTGGTCTGGTCGTTCAGCGTGGTCGACGCCGCGAACGCCGCCACGCTGGCCACACTGACGAACTTCGAGACGATCAACGCCGCCGCCACGAAGTTCGTCCTCAGCGTGCCGTCGAACATCACGGCCGGGACGCCGTTCACCGTGAAGCTGACCGTGCTGGACGCCTACGGCAACGGCGTGCAGAACTACTTTGGCACGGTCCGCCTCGGCAACACCGCCGGAATCGCCGGCCTGCCCGCGAACTATGCGTTCAACAGCCTCGACCGGGGAGTTCACAGCTTCACCCTGACTCTGACCACGACCGGCAACCAGACCCTGTCGGTCACCGACCTCGGCAATGCCCTCCTCAGCGCCAGTTCGGCCGTCAGCGTGAAAGCCGCCGCGACCGGCGGCGGAAAGAAGGTGTGAGGGGGGCCGCGGGCGACGGAATGCCCGCGTGGGGTTTGCCGGTCTGGTAAGATAGTGGGATTCTCCTTCGCCATTGTGTGCCGTGCCAGCCGAGCAAACCCGATTCCAAGAGTTGATCCGGCGCGTCCGGGCCCGCGACGAGGCCGCGGCGGCCGAGTTGGTGCGGGACTACGAGGCCGCCATCCGCCGGGTGGTGCGCATTCACTTGCGGGACGACCGCGTCCGGCGGACCTTGGACTCGATGGACGTGTGCCAGTCCGTGTTGATGAGCTTCTTCGTCCGCGCCGCGACGGGGCAATACGACCTCGACACGCCCGACCAGCTCTTGCGCCTGCTCACCACG
>JAYUGD010000235.1:0-6242 GCA_043767785.1 Zavarzinella sp.
TCTTCCCTCGGCCGCCCCCTTGGCCATCGATGCCAGGCCGCGGAAGCGTTCCTGCCATTCGCCGTCGGCCAGTTGCTTGAAGACGGCCCGGCTTTCGGCGATTTGGCCCTTGTCCTTGAGGTGTTGGGCGCGGTTCCACAGGAGTTGGGCGTTGGTCGGCTCGGCCAAGAAGGCCATCTCGTAGGCCCGGTCGGCGAGCTTCCAGTCGCCTTCCAGGCGAAGGCGGTGGGCGAGGGATTCCCACGGGCCGGCCTCGTTGGGCTTGAGGGCCAAGGGGGTCGTCTCGTAGTCCCACGCCAGGGCGGTCGCCTCGGCGTGGCCGATCTTTCGCAGGACGACGCCGGAGCGGTGGCAGATGCTCTCGGGTTCCGGGTCCACTTGGCGCCAGCGGTCCACGGCCTTTACCAAGCGCGTCGGCAAGTCCGCCGGCGTCGGCACCTTCAGCTTGGTCGCGGCGTCGGCCAGCCACTCGTAGTGGGCCAGCAGCCGGCTGTAGTCGTTGCGGATCGGGTTGATGTCGAACACGTCCGGCAGGCGGGCGAATTCGAGGTCGAGCGCCTTCTCCAAGTGCTCGATGCTCTTCACCTGGTCCCCGCGGGCGGCGGACACTTGGGAGGCCAAGCGCCACACGGCCGGGGCGTTGGCCGTCTTCGTGTTCTCCAAGAGCGGTTGCATCAGGGCGTCGGCCCGGTCGGGGCGGTTGGTCCCGTTGAGGAACTGGACAGCCCACAGCGTCACCAGCGGCTTCTCCGATTCCGGGGCGTCTTTCAGGGCCGCTTCCAGCACGGTGTCCGACAGGGCCACGTCCCCGAGTTGCCAGCACTGCCACGCCAACAGAACGACCACGGGGCGGGCCTTGTTCTCGGCGCACTTGGCGGCCATTTCCTTCATCAGCGTCGGCCAGTCCGCGGCGGCCTTCCGGCCCAGCACGGTGCGGAACTGGTCGTCCACGCTCGGCAAGACCCCGACGGAGAGGGCGTCCCGGAACAGCTCCTGGAACTTCTTCATCGCCTCCTCGCCTTGCCCGGCCCGGTCCAGCATGCGGGCCTGTTCGTAGCGGGCGGCGTACGGGAATCGCGACTTCCCGTACATCACGCCCCACCGGGCGGCCTTCTCGGCTTGCATCTCGTTGGAAGAAGTCACGTCGCTGACCAGCCCCAAGGCCGCCCAGCCGAGGGCCGACGACGGGTGTTGATCGACGAATTTCAACGCCCGCTTCACTTCCGCGTCGCGGACGCCCCACAGCGAATGGTTCACGTAGCCGCCGGTGAAGCGGTCGTAGATCACCCGCAGCGTGCTCAGGCGGCTCAGGAAGTCCGTCTTCGGTTCGGCCGGCAAAGCGAAGCCGAGCTTCTTGTTCCACTCCCGCGTGTCTTGGTCGAACTCGCGGTACAGGTAGCGGCTCAACGGGTCGCGCGTGACCACGGCTTCCACTTCGTCCTGGTCGCCTTGGCGGGGAGAATAGTTGAGCGTGGCGAGCAGCACGTCCAGCCCCGGCCGGCGGTCGTCGTTCTTGGTCCGCAACAAGTTCACGATCGCGGAGATGTTCCCCGACCCCGTGCCGAACTCGCTGGCCAAGAGTTCCAGCAGGGCGTCGTCGTTCAGGTACTCCCAGCACAGGTTCGGGCCGTCGTTGAAGTTGTAGTTCGGGTCGAGGCCGATCCGCGGGTAGACGACCTCGCGGCTCCGCAGCGGCAGCGGCAGCACCACCAGCCCCTTGGTGTCCGGCGTCAGGGCCGGCTCCGTCGCGGCGACGAAGTCCACCTTGGCCGTGCCGATGGCTTTGCCGTCCGTGCCGACGAGCGTGAGCGTGCCGTCGGCGGCGTAGGTCATTTTGGCGCTCGGCTTGTTGGCCGGCTGGCGGACGCCGAAGATTTCGGCCAGGCGGCCGTTCTTGAAGACGTAGTGCGTCTCCCGCCACGGGACCGGGTTGCCGTTGTCGTCCAACGGGTGGTGCGGGATCACGGCGACGGTGTCCGCGGTGACGAGTTTCACGTCGGCCCCGTAGTTCAGGTCGTCGGCCGGCGGCAGGGCGTCCGGGATCAGGGCCAGCAATTCGGCCCGGTGGAACCGCGACACGGCCCGCGTGGCCCCGAGGCCGATTTCCGGGTAAGCGTGCCACAGCGTCTTGCCGTCGCAGCGCACGAACTCCTTGAGGCCGAAGGCGACGGCCCGCTCGTAGGCGTACCGGCCCAGCCCGTCGTGCGTGACGGCCAGGGCGGTCCCGTCGGCCTGCGGAACCTTCGTGACGCGCCAGCCCATGCCGGCGCGGGCCATGTCGAACAACTTCTTGGCGGCCGGGTCAACGCTGCCGCGCCGCGTGCCGAAGCGCGGGGCGGCCTCGGCCTCGACGGCGGCCCGCACGTCGGCCGGCGAGGAACTCATGCCGGGGGCGAAGCTCGGCAGGTCGCGGAACAGCCGCTCCGTGAAGTTGAAGCCCGGCCGCGTGTAGTACGCCGGCTCGGAGACGTGGAACCCGTACCGGGCGTCCCGCAGGGCTTCGAAGTTGTCGGCCGGTTGCGGATGATTGATCAGCCGGCTCGGGTCTGGGATCCCAGGGTCCGGGAGGGGGGCCGGGGAGGGCAGCGGCCTCGGCTCGGTGCCGTCCACGCCCGATTGCCTGAAGTACAGGTGCATTGCCGGGCGGTTGACGCCTTGCAACAACTGTTCCGTCTCGTCGGTCACCTGCGGCAGTCGCTTGACATCGAATTCTCTCCGGAATCCGAACTGGTAGTTTGCGAACCGATTGTCATTGAGTTCCAGGAAATCGTTTACACCCAGTTGGCCATTGCGGGCGAAGCTGGAGTCGGCAAAACTCTTGGTCAACTCCTCTTGTTCCTGCCATCCCCGGCGGCGGCCGAGGGAGGTGGACAGGCCGTCCGACAGTTCGGCGAGGCGCGCCCGCTTGCCGGCCGACCGGCCGGAGAATTCATTCGTTTGCGAGAACATCTCGGTCACCCCTTCGCCGAAGTTCTCCCCGCGAATGGCCAATTTGACGGACCGCTCGGCCGACAGCCGGCGCAGGCGGTCCGCGGCGGGCGGCGCGGGCCGGCGGTTGTTCTCCACGCGGAGCATTGTCCGGTTGGCCGTCTGCAAGGCGGGCAGGCCGAACGCCTGCTCGGCGTCGAACAGGAGGGTGACATCCTTCTCGCGGCGGAGGCTCTTGAACTTGGCGCGGACATCACCGCCGCTCGACCGAACTTCCCCGTTGGGCGAGACGGGCCGGTCCATGTCGAGGCCCGCGTCCTCGTTCGTCAACCCGTCCTCGTCCGAGTCGCCGAGGGCGACCACGTCGTCGGGCACGGCGATCGAGTTACCGTAGCGCTGGGCGGCGTTCAGCACGGCGTTCGGCTGGCCGGGCAGGTTCGGCCCGTGCAGGACCGTCGCCGGCTGGCGGGTGAAGATCGTACTCAGCACTTGGTTCTCGTGCGGCTTCTGGCCGGCGGTCGTGCCGCGGGCGGCGAAGGGGGCGTTCGGGTCCGGGACGTGGACGACGGGGATCTTGTCCGGGGCCGCGTACATGGCCCAGTGGTCCTTGCGGCCGCGGTCCACCTTGAAGTCCGTGTACATCTGCTCGTTTTCCAGCACCAGCAGCGACGTGTACGGCGTCATCACGTACATCTGTTTGGACAGATTCGTGATGAACGTCTGGTTGTTGTGGGCGCTGTCGGCGAGCAGGCGGTCGATCTCCAGCTTGGCCCAACTCCGCGGCAAGTGCCCGGCGCCGGGGGTGATGGCCTTCACCGCCAAGAGCGTGTCGAACTTCTGGCCGTCCAACAGGCCAGTGACGCGCACCTGCGTCGGCTGGGCGCCGGTGATGTTGGCGACGGCGACCAGTTCTTCCCCGTGGGCGACGCTGCCGGCGAACGGCAGGAACTTCGCGGCCGTGCCGCCGGCCTCCAGCGCCACGTTCAACAGGCGCGGGGCGTTCAGCGTGCTGGCCAGTTCGAAGCCGCGCCAGGCCACCGGCTCGTCCGGGTTGACCTGCGTAAACAGGCCCCCCGTCTTCTCGGCGGCCGTCTTCATCAGCGTCGGGGAGAACCGCTTGCCGACGGCGACGCCGACGTACTTGGCGCCCTTCGGCAATAAGCCCATCAACTTGTCCGGCCGCTGCTCGCCGTAGGAGGCGATGCCGCCGCCGACGTGGACGAGGTGCGGGTTGCGGGCGCCGGCCAAGTACGCCCCGGCTTTCGTGAACGCTTCCTCAAGATTCAACGCCCCGATCAGGTGGGCCTGCTCCAGCCACGCGACGGCCTTCGCCGCGTTCTCCGGCGTGGCGGGGACGCGGAGCAACGGTTCGTGGTAGTAATTCACGTCCCGGCCTTCCGCGTCCTTGCCGGGGCCGAAACTCGGCGTGAACGCCCGCACCCGCGTCCCCACGGTCAGGACGTTGAAAGTGTCGTCGTGTTCCGCGTGGTTGAGCAGCGCGCGGATCACTTCCACTTGCGTGCGGGCCACCAGCGGGTCGCGGGCGCCGGACGACTCGAACAGGAACACCCAGTCCCGCCGCTCCCGGCGCTGGGCCATCGGCAGGTCGGGCTTGTAGCGCATCATCATGTAGCGCTGGCCGTCCTGCGTGAAGTCCGTGAACTGCGTCGCCCCCGGCTGTTGGGCGGCCGCGGCGTGGTCGGCCAGTTCCACCACCACGTCGCGGTCGATGCGGGCGTTGGCGGCCTTGTCCGTCAGCACGATGTCCTGGCCCTGCTCCGTCATCTTCATCGTCGGGTGTGACGGCGAGGCGACCGACCAGGTGGCGGCGTTCTTCAGCGTAGCGTTGAACGACCACTGCTCCACGTGCGACAGCGAGTGCCCGCTCGGGAAGCGGTACACACTGCGGCCGTAGGTGGCGTTGAGTTTCTGCGTGTAGCTGAGGACAATCCGCTTCTCCTCGCGGGCCGGCAGCGGGAAGACGCGCATCTTGAAGACGCTGCCGTCCACCCACTCCAGCAGGGCCGGGTCGCGGCGCTGGTGGCGAATCGTCTCGTACACGTTGCGGGCGTGGTCGCGCTCGGCCATGCCGCCTTCCATGCGGTTCCCCTCGACGTACATGGCGAGGCGGTTCAGCGAAGCGTCCGGCGGCAGCGGGAAGTAGAAGGTGCCTTCGAGTTGCTGATTTTCATTGTTGAAGAACGTCTGGTCGATGGTCGTGCGGGCGAAGCCTTCTTCGACGTGAACGTCGATGTGGAACTTCACCAAGTTCAGTTTGGCCTCTTGCCCGTAAGGGTCCACGGCGACGAGCGACCCGCCGCTGTGCTTGCCGGCCGGGACCAGCGGGGCCTCGGCGGCGATCATCAAGTCCCGCGTCCACTCGACCGCACACGCCCCGCGCGGGGCCTGCGACGGCTTCATGTCCCCGGCCGTCAGTTGTTGCCCCGAGGCGACCGGCTCGGCCAAGTCGCTGACTTGCACGGACCCTTGGGTGACGATTACGCCCGTGCCCGCTTGGATCGCCGAGACGGCGAACTTCGTGCCCAAGGCCGTGACCGACCGGGCCGGCGTCTCGACGTGGAACTTGCCCCGCGTCTCGCCTGCCGGGACCGCTTCAATGAAAACATCCCCCTTGGTGAGCTTCAGGTGCCGGTCCGCGGTCAGCACGGCCGTCGTGTTCTGGTTCACATAAAGAATCGAGCCGTCCGGCAGGATCACCCGCCGCTTTTCCCCGGCGGCGGTGGCAATCGTCTCGTCGATGGCCAGTTTCTTCGACTCCGGCGCCACCGGCTTCTCCCGCGGCTTCATGCCGTTCGTGGGTCCGGCGTCGGCGACGAGCCGGTCCGACACCGGCCCGCCGCCGGACCGCTGGTGCAGCGGCGCCCCCTTGAAGGCCCACAGGCCGAGGCCGATCACCACGGCCGCGGCGACGGCCCCCGCCACCGGCGTGAAGTGTCGCTGCCAGCGCGGGTTGTCCGGCGGGGCGGCCGGGGCGGCGGTCGGCAGCGAGTTCGCCACGCGGGCGACGACTTGACTGACGGCTTCCCGCCGCGGCTCAAACGTCGTTTTCAGGTCCGCGTGCTGGCCCCGCAACCCGCCCGCGAGCGTGCGGTGTTCCGGGTCGGCGGCCAGCCAAATGTCGAGGGCCGATTGCTCGGGTATCGTGAGTGGCCGGTCGAGCGCGGCGCTCAGGAGGTCGATGGCTTGTTCGGTGGTCATGGGAGGAGACTCCGTTGGGAGTTTGGATTGTTCGGTAATGTCAACTGAGCGTGCCGGCGGTTCATCGGGCTTGCCGCCAACCTAACCCCCCGGCC
>JAYUGD010000236.1:0-6241 GCA_043767785.1 Zavarzinella sp.
AAAGCCTTCGCGTCGCGGCTAACAAGAATCGCGTTGAATGTTGGCGTCCGCGGTGACTCACCGGGCGAACTCGGCCCGCAAGTACGCTTGGGCGCCGTCCCAGCAATCGGCGGCCCGCTCCCAATCCACGGCCATGAGCTTCGCCTTTCCTACTCCATCGAGGGCCGGGTGCAACGTTGACTTCACGGCCCCGTTCAGCGGGACTTGCCACCCGCCCCCCTCGGCCAGGCGTTGCTCCGTGGCCGGGGCCAACAGTTCGCGGACGAGCGCTTGCGCCCCGGCCGGGTTTGGGCCGCCGCGGATGACGGCCAGCGTGTTCGGGATCACCAGCGTGCCGAGTCGCGGGTGATCCGTGTTCCCGTCCCGGTCCGGCAAGACGAGAACCACGGGCCGGCCGGCGTCGATCTCGCCGATGGCGTCGTCCGAGTCCGTCAGGCCCACGGCGTAACGGCCGTCTGCGACCGCTTGGGCGACCGGCTTGTTCCCCGCAAGAATCGCGACGCCGTTGGCCCGCAGGCCGCGGTAGAACGCCTTGGCAGCGTCTTCACCCAACACGTCGAACAGGCAGGCGGCTTGCGTGGCCGTCGTCCCGAATTGCGGCTTGGCCATCGCCAGCCGGCCGGACCATTTTGGGTCGATGAGGTCCAACAAATTTCGCGGCCGCTCGGCCGCGGGGACGAGCGCCGTATTCACGATCAACACGCGGGGGCGGGCGGCGAAGGCCCGCCAGAGATGATCGTCCGGGCGAGTCCCCTCCGGATAATCGCCGAGGGCGGCGGTGATCGGCTCCAACAGGCCGGCCCGCCGCAGCCGGACGGTGTTGAGGACTTCGTTGTTCCAAAACACATCACAGCGCGGGCGGTCGCGCTCGGCGTTGATCTCTTCAAACAGGCTGACGGACTTTTGCGCTTCGGTGTCGTACTTCGCGGCCACGTCCAGCCCGGCGGAGGCGCGGAAGTCGGCCAAAATTCCTTCGGCGAATTCGCGGTCCTGCGCGCAGTACAAAACGACGCGGTCAGCCGGCGGCTTGCGCGAACACCCGGCGGCCAGCAGGGCGGCGGCGAGGAACCGGCGGCGGTCAACGGACGGGAACATAGCGGAGGAGGAAAAAGCGGATCGCATCTTCTCTCAGCGTGCGGATGGTCTGGATTTTGTACTGCGGCGTGTCCACGGTCCCGGTCACTTCCAAGTAGACGACGAAGTTGCCGAGGATGCCGACGGCCTGCTGGAGGCTGCCGGGGTTGAGCGGTTGCCGGGCGAACTGCGTGGCCAAGGCGGTCAGTCTGGAAAGCACTCCGGCCCCGAGGTCAAGCTTGCCCGTGCTGCCGGCGACGTTCAGGTTCAGGCGGCCGTCCGTCGTCACCGTCCCTTCCGCGAAGATGTCCAGCGAGGCGCCGGTGAGGGCCACCCGCTGGACCGTCCACACGCCCTTCGCCAACGTGGCCTTGATGTCCCCTTGGCTGATCGACGGGTTGGCGCCGCTGGCGTACCCGAGCAGCGGCGTCGCTTGGGCCAACACCGGCAGGCCGAACGGCGTCGCCTCGCCGCTCTTGGCCTCCAGCCGGGCCGTCAGGTCGTCGGCGGTGCGCAGCCGTTCGGACCCGAACGTAAACGTGCCGGAGACCGGCGTGCTGCCGATCACCCCCTTGGCGGACGCGAAGATCGTGGACACGTCCACGTTGCCGAACTTCAGTTCGCCGGATAAGCGGTCGTCCATCTCGGGGAAAAAGGTCACTTCGGCCTTCCCGGTCACGCGGCCGCGCGCTGCCGTGCCGACCACGTCGCGCAGGTGAATCTCGGCCCGCTGCGTCTTGGGGTACGCCACCCAGTCCAGCGGCAGGCGAACTTCCTGAATCGGAATCTTGTAGACAGTCCCCCCCTTGGCGATCAGGACGCCCGAGCCGCGCCACTCCCGGCCGAGCGTCGTGCTGACCGTGCCGCTGACCGAAGTCTTGACCCACTTGGCAACCGTCGGGAAGACGAAGAAAAGCGTGTCGGAGGGGACGTTCGACAAGTGGACGACGGCCCGGCTGCGGTCGATGTCGGTGCGGTCCAGAATCGCCGAGAGGCGGGCGAGGCCGTTCTCCAACGGGACTTCGAAGTCTTCCAGCCGCATTTCCGTCGGCGTGAGCCGCAGCGTGCCCTCCCCCAAGAGGGCAATGGACTTGTCCCCCCAGCGAATGCGCGTCGCCCGCACGCGGCCGGTGCCGACCAGCCGCTTCTCGGCGTCGGTCTCCAGCGGGAACAGCCCGTCGATGTCGGCGTCCAACAGGCCGAGCGTATTTTGCAGGCCCGCGCCCGTCGTCACCTTGGAGAGCTTTACCCCGAGGAGGCGAATCATCCCGTACGTCAGATCTTCTTCCTTGATGGGGGCCGACTTCTTACCCTCAACGGCCGGCTTGGCGTCCGGGGCCGCCTTCTTCGGCGGCGGCAATAACGGGACAACCGCCCCCTTCTTGGCCGACGGCGGGGGCGGGTACTGCCCGGCAATTTCGAACTGCCCGCCCAAGGCGTCCCCCGTCACCTTGTACTTCGCGATCCCCGCGTTGAAGCGGGCGTCCACCTTGATCTTCTCGGCCGGGAAGCCTTGGAGTTTCATCGTCGGCGCCTTCAGTTCCACCTCGGCGGTGATCGGCCGGGAGCCGGTCGCATCGGCCGGCGGAACGCGGACGACCAGCGTGCCGCCGGCCGTCCCTTCCAGCGTCACGGTGCCGGGGATCGGCAGGCTTTTGCTGATCTCCCCCAAGTCGATCTTGAAGAGCTTCAGCTTGCCGCCGGCGTCCACGTCGGTGCGGAACGGAACGGTGAAGTCGCCGGTCACTTCCCCCTTGTACAGCTTCGAGAAAATGTCCTTGAAGCGGACGGCGCTGTCGTCGCTGTCCCACTTCGTGGAGAACGACGTGACGGCGAACGGGCCGATCTTTACCTTGTTCGCTTGGGCCACGCCCTTCGTCTTGACGGACAACGGTTGCAGCGTCCCCTCGGCCGTCCCCTCGGCCTCCGCCATGCCGTCGAGCGGGACGCCGATGGGGACCACGTCGCGCAGGTCGTCCATTCGCTCCAAGGCGATCTTGTCCAGTTTGACGGCCGCGGAAAACGGGTAGGTTTTGCCGAGTGTCATCTCCCCTTTGGCCGTGAACAAGCCGACCGGGGCGTCCGCGTCGCGGCCGGGCAGACGGCCGGTCAGTTCCTGAACGGTCAACTTGCCGTCGTGCAGATTGAGGCGCATGGTGACTTGCTCCAGCGCCAAGTCCTCCACGGTGATGCGTTTGGCCGAGACGGTGCCGGCCAAGCGGTACGCCGCGAACTCGCCCGGGGCCTCGGTGGGGATGTCGGCCCGCAACTTAACGGTCACTTTCCCTTCGAGACGAATCGGCAGCGTCGCCTTGAGGCTCTTCAGCACGTCGGCCACGTTGACATCCGTCAGCGACAGGTTGATCGTCAGGTAAGCCCGCTCTTCTTTCGGGGCGTCGGCCGGCTTGACCACCTTGGCAATGCCGCGCAGGAGTTGGGTCATGATCCCGACCTTCTCCGCGTCCGGGTCAACCTTCTTCTTCGGCGCCGGTTCCGCTTTCGGCGCGGGGTCGGCCCGTTCCGGCGCTTGGAACATGGCCAACCCGAATACGCCATCGGCGGGCGCGTCCGCCCGCGACAATTCGAAGCCGCCACGGCGAGACGGCCGCACGGTGATGCGAACCGGGTCCACCGGAAGGCCGCGGAATTTGGCCTGTTCGACGACGCCTTCGCCGCGGCCGTCCGTAGTCACGCCGCCGGTCGGCAGCAGGGTGACGGTAAAGTTCACTTTGGCCCGCAGTCGCCCCTCGATCCCCTCGGGGATGCTCCATTTTTCCGGCAGCTTGGTCACGTCCACGTCGGCTAAGTGGGCGGTGAAGTTCAGGACGTCCTTGTTCCCGCCGAACTCCATTTTCGAGTCCAACGTGACCGTGCCGCCGGCCGTCTTCCCCTCAATGCCGGTCAGGGTGAGTGTCGATCCCTCGGCCACGATGGCCCCGCCGGCGTCGTGAAAATTGAGGCCGATGCTCGGCACATCGACTTCCGTGGCGGCGGGGGTCATCGCCATGCGGTAGGTGAACTTCTCCGCGGCGAGGTCCAAGCGCATGTCCAAGGCCGCCCCGGTCGTGCCGCGGAGGCGGACCGCTTGCCACGCATTTGGGTTCACGAATGGCGTGCGCGAGAGCAGTTCCGGCGTTACGGCCGTCGGCGCGGCCGTCTTCAGCGTCAGCGTGGCGACCTGCGTGGGCGTGTCGATCAGGCCTTCGACGTTCCACGTCCCCCACGCCTCATCGCGCACGGTGCCGCGCACCGTGGGGTTGCCGCACTCCAAGCACACGTTCAAGTCGATGCCGTTGAAGACGGCGTCGGGGCGACCGTCTTGTTGGATCGTCAACTCGCCCGAGATGAGGCGAATGTTCGGCAGCGGCCCGCCAGCGGCCCCCGCGGACACTGGCAACTTGGTGATTAAGTCGCCGTCTTTGTTGAAGCGGAGTGTGACGTGGGCGTCGGACAGAGTGATGAGACTCGGGGACCGGCCGAGGGCGGCCGAGACGGCGGACACGTCCAACGCAACGTGCTTCGCCGTCACCCACGGGGCGGCGGCCGCCACGCTGGCGTCCCGCTCGAAAACCTGCAACTCATTGGCGATCGTGCGGGCGGCCCCGAGGTCGAGGGAGCCGACGCGGACGGGCATCCCGAGGCGGGCTTCGAGCTTCGCCCCGACGAGTCGGGCGGCCCGCTCCGAGCGCGCGTACATCACGGCCCCGACGACGACGGCGAGAAAAAGAGCGCCGAATCCGGCGAGAATTGTTCGCCGACGGAACACGCCTGTCATCGCGTCTCTCCCGGCCGCAAAGGCCGCCGGCTGTGGCGGATGGGCCTACCGCGAGTATACGCGATCCGCGTGCCGGGTGGGGCCGAGTCGCCCCGCGGCTGGCCACTTCCCTGTTGACCGCGCCCGTTTTTCCGGGAATAATAGAAAACCGCATTTCCCGCCCACTTTGTCATTCGATCATCATCGGAGGAAGTCTGTCATGTCTGCACGCCGATTGGGTTCCTTCTCGCTTTTGAAGCATATTTTGCCGGGCGTCGGCCTGCTCGCCTTGTTCTCCGCACCGTCCTTAATGGCCGACCCGCCCAAGGAGCCGGCCCGCCCGGCCGTCAAGTCGGCGAACTCCGCGACGGACTTGCTGCGGCAGTCGCTGGAAAAACTCCGCACCGACTTGGGGCCGGACGACCCGGCCGTCAAGCAGTTGGAGCAGGCGCTGAAAGCGGTCACGGAGCCAAAGCCAGAGCCAATCCCAGCGCCGCTGTTCGCCCCGCCGCCGCAAGCGGTGCGCGGCGACGGCGACGACTTCTTCGAGATGGCCGAAGAGCTTCAGCAGCAGATGGAAATGCTCAAGAACGCCATCCAGGGCGGCGGCCTCCAACTCCGCGGCGGCGGCTTGGGCGGCCTCCAAGGCAACGGCGGTTTCGGCGGCCCGTTCCTCATCAACCCGAACGTCATGCCGGGTCTCGGGGTCAACCCGATCAACGCCAGCAAGGGCCGGTTCGGCATCCGCATTGAGGCGCCGAGCGACGTGCTGGCCGCCCAACTCGACTTGCCGCCCGGCCAAGGGATCGTCTGCGCGGACGTGCCCGCCGACTCCGTGGCCGGCAAGGCGGGCATCAAATCGCACGACGTGCTGCTGGAAGTGGCCGGCAAGCCGGTGTCGAGCAACCCGGCCGAGTTCATCAACCAGATCAAGGGCGTGAAAGCCGACCAAGCCATTGACGTCGTCGTCCTGCGGAAGGGCCGCAAGGAGACCATCAAGGGGATCAAACTCCCCGAGGCCGCGGAACTCCAGCCCTTCCAGCAAATGCAAATGCCCCTGCCCCAAATGCGGGTGCCGCAAATCCAGCTCCTCCCGTTGCAGCAGCCCTTCCCGGCGTTCCAGCAACCGTTCGCGGGCGGCCCCGGCGAGCAGATTCAAGTGCAGCAACAGGACTCCGCCTTCACCGTGCAAATGTCCAAGGACGGCGCGAAGATGACACTGACTGGCAACAAGGAAGACGGCAAGCCCGTCATCGGCTCCATCGAAGTGGACGCCGGCGGCAAGATCACCCGGGCCGAGAGCATCGACAAGCTGCCCAAGGAATACCAAGGCATGGCCGAAAAAGCCTTGAAGAGCGTGCGGTGAGCGGGTGACACGCTGTCACCTTGTCATCCCCCGGTTCAACTTTCTCA
>JAYUGD010000237.1:0-2178 GCA_043767785.1 Zavarzinella sp.
CTTTCGCGGCGATAACGCACTGGCATCCGCCCGCCGGATCGCGGATAATTTCATCCTCACCCCCGCCGCGCCACGCCGCCGAGTCCGCGAATGAAGCACGTTGCCCTTTTATTGCTGGCCTGCGGGACGACCGCGGCCGCCGAACCGCCGTTGAAGCCGGAGGACGTGCGGTTCTTCGAGACGCGCATCCGGCCCTTGTTGGCCGAGCATTGTTTCGCGTGTCACGGGCCGGCGAAGCAGAAATCGGACTTGCGTCTGGATTCGGCAGAGGCGTTCCGGCACGGCGGCAGTTCCGGGGAAACACTAATCAACGCGGCGAAGGCCGATCAAAGCCTGTTGCTGCGGTTGGTGCAGCACCCGAACGACCGCCAGCGGATGCCGCCGAAGCAACAACTCTCCGAGCGGCAAATCGCCGACCTGAAGCTGTGGGCGAAGATGGGCGCGCCGTACCCGCCGAAGTCGGAGGCCGCGGCGGGCGGGAAGCACTGGGCGTTTCAACCGCCCGCGAACCCGGCCGTGCCCGCGACCAAGGACAACGCTTGGGCGAAGTCCCCGTTGGATGCGTTCATCCTTGCCAAGCTCGGAGCGAAAAACCTGGCGCCCGCCGCGCCCGCGGACCGGCGCACGCTGATCCGCCGGGCGACGTTTGATCTCACCGGGTTGCCGCCGACGCCGGAAGAAGTGGCGGCGTTTCTCAAGGCGTCGGACGAAAATCCCCAAGCGGCTTACGAAGCCCTCGTCAATCGGCTGCTCGCCTCGCCGGCCTACGGCGAGCGCTGGGGCCGGCACTGGCTCGACGTGGCGCGGTACGCCGACTCCAACGGGTTGGACGAGAACGTCGCCTTCGGCACCGCTTGGCGCTACCGGGATTACGTCGTCGCCGCCTTCAACGCGGACAAGCCGTTCGACCAATTCCTTCAAGAGCAACTCGCCGGCGACTTGCTCCCCGCCCCGGACACGCCCACACGGCACGAGCGGCTGATCGCCACGGGGTTTCTCAACCTCGGGCCGAAGGTGCTGGCGGAGGTGGACGCCAAGAAGATGGAAATGGACATCGTGGACGAGCAGGTGGACACGGTCGGCCGGGCTTTCATGGGGCTGACGCTCGGCTGCGCCCGCTGCCATACGCACAAGTTCGACCCGATCACGATTGACGACTATTACGGGCTGGCCGGCATTTTCCAGAGCACCAAGTCGATGGAGAATTTCATCAAGCTCGCCCGCTGGCACGAGAACTCTTTGGCCACGCCCGCGGAGGTCGTCAAGAAGGCCGACCACGACAAGGCCGTCGCGGCGTTGAAGGAAGCCGTCAAGACCGCCAAACCCGCGGACGAGTTGAAGAAGCGCAAAGAGGAATTGGCCGCGCTCGAAAAGGCGGCGCCGGAACTGCCGACGGCCCTCGGCGTCACCGAGGGGACCGTTGCGAACACGAAGGTGCTTCTGCGGGGCGACCACCTGACGCCCGGCAAAGTGGTTCCTCGCCAATTCCCGGTCGTGCTGGCGGGCGAGGCGCAAGCGCCGATCCCGACCAGCGAGAGCGGCCGGCTCGCCTTGGCGAAATGGCTGGTGAAGAAAGACCACCCCCTGACGGCCCGCGTGGCGGTCAACCGCGTCTGGCGGTGGCACTTCGGCCAGGGGTTGGTGAAGTCCGTGGACAACTTCGGCCTGATCGGCGACAAGCCGAGCCACCCGGAGTTGCTCGATTGGCTCGCCCTGCGGTTCGTGGAAGGCGGGTGGTCGGTCAAGGCCCTGCACCGGCAAATCATGCTGTCATCGACGTACCAGATGGGCAGCGCTTTCGACGTGAAGACCGCGGAAGCCGACCCGGACAATCGCTTGCACTGGCGGGCCCCCGTTCGGCGCTTGGAGGCCGAGGCCATCCGCGATTCGCTCTTGGCGGTCGGCGGGAATCTCGACAAGTCGGTGGGCGGGCCGGCGCTGCAACACGTCAAAAACCGCGATTACCTGTTCGACCACACCTCGACGGACAAGACCTCTTACGACAGCCGGCGGCGGTCGATCTATCTGCCGGTGATCCGCAATAATATCTACGACGTGTTCCAACTGTTCGACGGCACGGACGCGACCGTCATCAACGGCGACCGGGCCACGACCACGGTGGCGACGCAGGCCCTGTTCATGATGAACGGCCCCCTGATGGTCGAGTCGGCGACGAAG
>JAYUGD010000238.1:0-2176 GCA_043767785.1 Zavarzinella sp.
CCCCGGTGCCGTTCGGCCCGAAGGCGCTGTACCGCTTCATGAACGCGGCGGCGTACACGTCCCCGGTCGCCCCGTGGGACGCGACGGCCCACGTGGCGCCGACTTGGCCCGTGGTCGCCAAGGTCGTCAGCGGGCCGGTGTTGCCGGTGGCGTTGTACGGGAAGGCGAAGAGAGCCGGCCGCGCGGCCACGGCCGGGTCCGCGGGACTCCCCAGCGAGAATTGCGGCGTGACCAGGTACGGGTTGGCCTGCGCCGGGATCACCGTCGCCAAGTTCACGTTCACCGGGTTGAGGCCGGCGTTGACGAAGCGCACGTTCGACGCCCCGGCCTGCGCCCCGGCGTTGCCGACGGCGGACCCGGCCGGCAGGTTGGTGAACTCCAGCCGGACACTGCTCAGATTCGTGGCCAGCGAATACGACCCGTCGGCCGCCGTCAGCGCCGTCTCCACGGGGACGGCGCTGCCGGCGGCGAACGCCTGCACCGTGACGCCGGCCACGCCCGGCTCGACGCGCGGGACGATCGCCGGGGCGACCCGGCCCGGCTCGGTCAACGGCGTCCCCGCGTCGCGGACGGCGTCCCCGTCGAGGTCGCGGAACACGAAGCCGGCGACGCTCGGGACGGCCCGGTCTTCGAGGGTCAGGACGGCCAACCGCGGGCGGGCGGCCGGGCGGCGGGACTGGCGGAGCAAGCGATCGACCCAGCGCATGAGAGTGATTTCCGTTGCGTGTGATCCGGCCGCGGGCAACCCCGGGGGACGGACCGGATCTTCCGGTCGGGGCATTTGGGGCGAGTGTGCCAACAAGGCGGCCGGCCATGCCCCGCGGGCCGGGGCGTGACAAGGCGCATCGCGGGGCCGCCGCAAGTCATCTCGGGGTAATGTGACGGCCGACTTGCCGGGATTCTGCCCCAAATGGGCAATGTGGGAAAAACGGGGCGCGGCCCGCCCCGCACGACCGGCGTGGCCGGAGAAATGGGCATAAGCGGCGGGGGAAGCAGCGGGGCCAACTGACGCCGGCCAAGGGGTTGCTTGATCGCCGGCGAGTGCGATAGGATAGGTGCCGCCGGCCGGGGCAAGATCAGGAATAGAAAGGCGGGTTGGAATGGCGGCCACCGCGGGCAAACGAACCGTCGAAACGCTCCTCGAACTAGGGGATTGGGAGGCGGCGCGCCGCCGTATCGAGCCGGAATTGGAGAAGCGGCCGGACAGCCATTGGCTGCTGACGCAACTCGGCGTGACCTATTACGAGCAAGGCCGGTACGCGGACGCCCTGCGCCCGCTGTTGGATTCATTGGACATCGTGCCCGACTGCCCGCTGACGCTCTGGAACACGGCCGGCACGCTGGACGCGCTGGGGAAGCCGACGGAGGCCTTGGCCATTTATTTGTGGCTGCTCGCCAGCGACAAGTCGCCGGCCGACGACGACTGTTGGGAAAGCGAGGAGTGGACCCTCTCCCTGAAGACGGACTGCATGTTCCGCACGGGCCTGTGTCTGGAACACGTCGGGGGCGCGAGTAACAAGGCGTCGGCCGAGACGTGTTGCCGGCAGTACATCAACTTGCTGTTGGAAGGCATGAACGGGATGTCCTCGGTCGAGGAGGCCGCCGCCCGCATCCGCGAGTTGCACGGCTCCGACAAGCGGCGGCGGAGCAGGACCGTGAAAGCCGGGATCGGCTCGGCCCTTCAAGACAAGGGGATTCTGGCCATCTCCGCCGACCGGCGGACGCCGCCCGTCCTGTCGCGGGCCGAGTTGCTGGGGGCATGAGCGGCGGCCGGTGGCGCCCAGCCATGCCGTGACGCCGGCCCGGTCGGCTGCGACGGCGGGTTCGGCCTGAGTCGGCTTCTGTTCGATTCCCGACCCGTTACTCCGCTTGGGCTGGGGGGCGATTTTCGGCCCACTCGTTGGTGACAACCGCCGTCCCGTTTCGGGTCGCGGTTGATCCCGTTGGGACGGCTGGTACCCTTTGCCGACTCCCCCGCCGGAGGCCATTTGTTTGGGGTTTTGGAACACGACCAAGACCGTCTATGATCGCGGATTTCGCCCTGGCGAAGCCTGGGGAAAACCACGCGCTGTTCGGCGATTTTTCACCACCTCAATGCGGATCGTGTCCGGCGATGTCCGGCCCGCCTCGGGACAAATTGACACAACTCGCGTTTTAATATCGACTTGCGTCAATG
>JAYUGD010000239.1:0-2175 GCA_043767785.1 Zavarzinella sp.
CGTGAGACGGCGTCGCGGACCAATCGGCCGAAAGTATTGGGGACAGGAGACTTGCGGACGGCGACCGTCAAGCGGCGGGTCAAGTTCCTGGGGCGGCGTTCTAGACGCTATCGCGAGCCGACTGTTATTGCTGGCTGCTTCGACGGATCTGCTCCAGTGCTTCCCTGAACTCGGCTTCCGAGATCGGGGCACGTCTTGGCTCACCCGTGTCGCTCACGACCCTTTCAGTCCCGTCCAAGTAGACAACTACCTGCTTGAGCCGAAACGTGGAGTAGTACTTCCCGTCATCCTCGGAGTAGTTCTGGTCGATCATGGTTTTCCACTCGCTGATCCCTTCCTCCAACCAAGACAAGGTAAGACTTACCTCATTCCAACCGAGTGTAAACGACTTTCCCTCAAGTTCGGCGACTACTGACGTGGAATCAATGACATTGAGAAGTTCCTCGTCGGAGATGCCGAGCTTAGTTGCCAGGTCACGGGTGCGATAGAACGACGAGAACTTGGCCACTCCGTCCTTGAGCCACTGAGTCCTCCGCGACCCTGAACCCCAGTCAAAGCTCCGCAGACGAAGAAGTTCCACACGCAGCCACGTCATGAATTCGATCATAGTAGACGATCACTCAAAACCCTGGGGCAACCACTTCGCCGCCGAACAGATACTTCTCCAATCCCCGGCGATTGGGAGAAACACCCGGCGTATTGGGATAGTACCGGCGGGCGGAAACGGCCGTCAAGTTTTTTCTTGCGTTCGGGCAACGATTTGGGGAAAAAGGCGGGAACAGGCCTTCCGGTTTATGCCATCTGGGAGTTCATCCCATGAAACGGCTCGCGCAATCCGCCCCTTCCAACACTGGGTAACGAGAAGGCTGTCGGGGAGCCGGGTTCCAGGCCGGAGGGCTGTGCGAGAGGAGCCAACCCTTCGGGCTGAAAACCGTTCGCCAGACACCCACGGCCCTTGCGGGCCGGGTTCCGCCAAGAACTGGCCCCTTGCCACCCCGCATCGGTTGCCGCACACTCAGCCCTTTCCCCACCCGACACCGACCGAGGCGAGACCATGACGTTCACCGACGGGGCCATCGAGGGCGTCATCTGGAAGCCACTCGCCTTCTTCACCGACTCGCGCGGCTGGCTGGTGGAGCTGTTCCGCAACGACGACATCGCGCCGGCGTACCGGCCGGTCATGGCCTACGTGTCGATGACCCACCCCGGCGTCGCGCGGGGGCCGCACGAACACGTCGAGCAGGCGGACTACTTCTGCTTCAACGGGCCGGGCACGTTCCGGGTGTACCTGTGGGACGCGCGGACGGACGCGCCGACGTTCGGCCGCCGCGAGGTGAAGGACGTGGGGGCCGACGCGCCGTTCGCGCTGATCGTCCCGCCGGGCGTCGTCCACGCCTACAAGAACGTCGGCACCGTCGCCGGCTGGGTGTTCAACGCCGCCAACGCCCTGTACGCCGGCGAGGGCCGCAAGGGCTGGCGCGGGCCGAAGGGGACGCCGGACTACGTGGACGAAATCCGCCACGAACACGACGCCGGCAGTGCCTATAAGTTGGACTGAGAAACGGAGACATCAAGAAGAGGAACGCGGATGACGCGGATCAAAGCCGGGATGCCGAGGATCGGAAATCAGGAGTCAGGGAACAAGAGGCAGGAGTCGGAAGGCAGGGAGAATTGCGGGCCTGCCGACTTCCGTTTCCTGATTCCTGTCTCCTGGTGATCGATCCCGGCTTTGATCCCGTCTTCCATCCGTGTCATCCGCGTTCCTCCGAATTGAAGTTTGAAATTCGTCCGTTCACTCCTTGGGCAGCGCGGCCAACTTCTGCTGGGCGACCTCGGCCGCCTTGGCGGTCGGGGCGGCGCGGGCGGCCCTGGCAGAAATGAGCGGCGGGCGAGCGCGAACGCCTCGGCACGGCTCCGAGATTTTGGACAATTTTTCACGTTTTTCCGCCCCGGCCTCTTGACTTCCGCATCCGCGAATGAGTAAGGTTCAATTGTTCACTTCCCTGGCTCCCAGCCGAGGTGCCGCATGTCCCGCCCGTGTGCCGAATCCGCCGCCGTCGGTGCCGAGATGCGGGCGACCGTGGCCGTCGCCGTCACCGCCCTCCGTCAACACCTGATCGACCCGGACCCGAAGGTGGCCCTCCGCGCCGTCGCCGAGCTGACGAAGCTGCTCGG
>JAYUGD010000240.1:0-2173 GCA_043767785.1 Zavarzinella sp.
CAAGTCCACCGCCCGACGCTGACAGCGTCGGCTCGCCAAACCGCACTGCTTACGCGAAGTCCAACCCGTCCGTCGAGATGTCGTAGTCGGCCGTCACCGTTTGACCGTCCTTGACGGCCCCGCTCAACAGCTTGCGGGCGAGCGGCGTCTCCACTTCCTTTTGAATCACCCGCTTCAGCGGCCGCGCCCCGTAGGCGGGGTCGTATCCCACGCGCACCAAATGATTCTTGGCTTCGTCCGTCATTGTCAGCGTGATGTTCCGCTCGCCCAGCCGCTCACGCAGGCGGCCGAGCTGAATCTCGACGATGGCCTTCAAGTCCGACTCCCGCAGGGCGTGGAACACGATGGTCTCATCGACGCGGTTCAGGAACTCCGGCCGGAACTGCTTGCGCAGTTCCTCCATCACGGCGTCCCGCATGCGGTCGTACACCTCGCCGACTTTCGACCCCTTGAATTGGAGGATCTTCTGGCTGCCCACATTGGAGGTCATGATGACGATGGTGTTCTTGAAGTCCACCGTCCTCCCCTGCCCGTCCGTCAGGCGGCCGTCGTCCAGCACTTGCAGCAGCACGTTGAACACGTCCGGGTGGGCCTTCTCGATCTCGTCCAGCAAGATGACGCAGTACGGCCGACGGCGGACGGCCTCCGTCAGTTGGCCGCCTTCCTCGTAGCCGATGTACCCGGGGGGCGCGCCGAGCAATCGGCTGACGTTGTGCTTCTCCTGATACTCGCTCATGTCGATGCGGATCATCGACCGCTCGTCGTCGAACAGGAACTCGGCCAACGCGCGGGCTAGTTCCGTCTTCCCCACGCCCGTCGGCCCGAGGAACAGGAAGCTGCCGATGGGCTTTTGCGGGTCGTTCAACCCGCTGCGGGCGCGCATCACCGCCTCGCTGACGGCTTGGACGGCCTCTTCCTGGCCGATCACGCGCCGGTGCAGTTCCTTGTCCAAGTTCAGCAGTTTTTCCTTCTCGCCTTCGAGCAGCTTCATCACCGGCACGCCGGTCCACCGGCTCACCACGGCGGCGATGTCCTCCTCGCCCACTTCTTCCTTGAGCAACCGCGGGGTGCCATCTTTCAGACTTTCCCCTTCCATGCCTTTCGCGGCCTTTTCGAGTTCGGGGAGCTTGCCGTATTCGAGTTCGGCGGCCCTTTGCAGGTCGTAATTGCGCTTGGCCACTTCGATCTGCTGGCGGACGTCCTCGATCTGCTCCCGCACTTGGCGCACCTTGTCCACGGCCGCCTTCTCGTTCTGCCAGCGGGCCTTGAGCGCGTCGGCGTGGGCCTTGGCGTCGGCCAGTTCCTTCTCCAACTTGCCGAGGCGGTCGCGGGAGGCGGCGTCCTTCTCCTTCTTCAAGGCCTCGCGTTCGATCTCCAACTGCATCACGCGGCGGGAGAACTCGTCCAGCTCGGCCGGCATGGAGTCGATTTCCGTGCGCAGTTTGGCGGCCGACTCGTCCATCAAGTCGATGGCCTTGTCCGGCAGGAAGCGGTCCGTGATGTAGCGGTTGGACAGCACGGCCGCGGCCACCAAAGCCGCGTCCTTGATGCGGACGCCGTGGTGGACCTCGTACTTCTCCTTCAGCCCGCGCAGAATAGAGATCGTGTCCGTCACGCTCGGCTGATCGACCTGCACCGGCTGGAAGCGCCGTTCCAGCGCGGCGTCTTTTTCGATGTGCTGCCGGTACTCGTCCAGCGTCGTCGCCCCAATGCACCGCAGTTCCCCGCGGGCCAGCATCGGCTTGAGCATGTTGCCCGCGTCCATCGCCCCGTCGGCCTTCCCGGCCCCGACGACGGTGTGCAACTCGTCGATGAACAGGATAATTGCGCCTTCGGCGTCGGTGACTTCCTTCAGCACGGCCTTGAGCCGTTCCTCGAACTCGCCGCGGAACTTGGCCCCGGCGATCAGCGCCCCCATGTCGAGCGCGATGACGCGCTTATCCTTGAGACCTTCGGGGATGTCTCCGCGGATGATGCGCTGGGCCAAGCCTTCCACGATGGCCGTCTTGCCGACGCCAGGCTCACCGATCAGCACCGGGTTGTTCTTCGTCCGCCGGCTCAACACTTGCACCACGCGGCGAATCTCTTCGTCTCGGCCGATTACCGGGTCCAATTTGCCACGCTTGGCAGCCTGCGTCAGGTCGCGGCCATACTTTTCCAACGACTGGTAGGT
>JAYUGD010000241.1:0-2173 GCA_043767785.1 Zavarzinella sp.
CCCCCCGGCCCCTTCTCCGAAGCGGAGAGGGGGAGCAAGAGCGTCACCAGCCCTGCGGGAAGTCCAAACTATTGTCCGCGGCAAGTCCCCCCTCACCGCTTCGGAGAGGGGGTTAGGGGGTGAGGTAAACGGCCGGTACCCGCGCCAAAGACGCGACACCTACTCGAACTCCGTTCTTGGGAAGGGGGTTAGGTTGTTTTCGCGGCCAGCGCGATTTTCCCCCGATTCCCCTTGGACAACCCGCCCGGTGATCGGGTATGATTCCTTTACCCGCCTAGCCTGCCGCACACCCCAACCGCCTGACTGATTCCCTATGCTGCGATCCTTCCTCGCCGGGTGCGTCACCCTCGTCGGCTGTTCCACCTTGGTAGCGGAACCCGGGTCCGCGGGCACGGCCCGCCCGAAAATCGACTACTCGCGAGACATCCGGCCGATCTTGGCCAACCACTGCTTCGCCTGTCACGGGCCGGACCCGAAGGCCCTCAAGGCCGGGTTGCGTCTCGACTTGCCCGAGATGGCTCGGCAAAAGTCGAAGAGCGGGGAGACGGCCGTCGTCCCCGGCAAGCCGGACAAGAGCGAACTGGTCGCCCGCGTCTTGTCCAAGGACAAGGGGGCGGTGATGCCCCCGCCGGAACATGGCAAGCCGTTGACGGCCGACCAGAAGGAATTGCTGCACGCCTGGGTCGCGGCCGGCGCGGAGTACCAGACGCACTGGGCGTTCGTCAAGCCCGCCAAGTCCCCGCTGCCCGCGACGAGCAACCCGGCGTGGGCCAAGAGTGAAATCGACGCCTTCATCTTGGCCCGGCTCGACCGCGTCAACGTGAAGCCGGCGGGTGAAGCGGACAAACACACGCTGATTCGCCGCGTGTCCCTCGACCTGCGGGGCGTGCCGCCGAGTTTGACGGAATTGGATCAATACCTCGCGGATTCGTCGCCGACGGCCTACGAGGCGATGGTGGACCGCATGTTGGCCTCGCCGCGCTACGGCGAGAAGATGGCCCAACTCTGGCTGGACTTGGCCCGCTTCGGGGACACGTCCGGCTACCACTACGACAGCACCCGGCAGATGTGGATGTGGCGGGACTACGTCATCAACTCGTTCAACGCCAACAAGCCGTTCGACCGCTTCACCGTCGAGCAACTCGCCGGGGATTTGCTGCCCAATCCGACCACGGAGCAGAAGATCGCCACCGGGTTCAACCGCAACTCCCGCTTCAACGAGGAGGGCGGGGCCGACCCGGAAGAATTCGTGATCCGCTACAACGTGGACCGCACCAACACGCTGGGGCAAACGTGGATGGGCCTCACGCTCGGGTGCGCCGAGTGCCACACGCACAAGTACGACCCCATTTCGCACAAGGAGTATTACTCCCTGTTCGCGTTCTTCGCCGGCATCCAAGAGCCGATGGCCAGCGGCAACCACGGGGCGACGCTGCCGCCGGTGTTGAAGCTGCCGACGCCGGAGCAGGACAAAATTCTCGCGGCCGCCAAGGCGACCAAGGAGCGGGTGACGAAGGAAATCGCCGCCGCCCTGGCCGTCGCCAAGTACGAGGAGCCGAAGGCCGCGGACGCCAAGCCGCCGGAGCCGAAGGACTTCGTCTGGGTGGACGACGCCTTGCCCAAGGGGGCCGCCGGCCAAGGGGGGTGGGCGTTCGTCCCGACCATCGCCAAGCAAGGGAAGATGTCCGTCCGCCGCACCGGGCCGGGCACGCACCAAGATTATTTCACCGGAGCGACCGAGCCATTGACGGTGAACACGGCCAAGGACACCCTGTTCGCCCACGTCTACCTCGACCCCAAAGACCCGCCGAAGACCGTCATGCTGCAATGGAACGACGGCTCTTGGGAGCACCGGGCCTACTGGGGTGAGGACAAGGCGTTCCTCGCCGGCTCGCCCGACGGCGTCAACCACCGCAAGGTTGGCCCGCTGCCGAAACTCGGCGAGTGGGTCCGGCTGGAAGTCACTTGTGAACAGGTGGGCCTCAAGCCTGGCGCAAAGATCAACGGCCTCGCCTTCACGCAGTTTGACGGCACCGTGAACTACGACGCCGCCGGCCTCCGCACGACGGCCGCCGACGTGCGGGCCTTGACCTCCCTGGCTGCGTGGGAATCGGCCGCCAAGACCGACGCGAAGCTGCCGGGGGACGTGCAAGGGGCCGTCAAGACCGAAGTG
>JAYUGD010000242.1:0-6222 GCA_043767785.1 Zavarzinella sp.
GAACTTCGGCCATGTGCCATGATTGGATCGGCGGGGGGCCGGCATCGAGCAGGCTGTCCCACAGCCTTCCCAACAAGAGCAAGCGCTCGTCCACGGTGAGTTCATCGACGGGCATTTCGGCGGCGGAAGGCGTCATCGTCGAAGTCCTTGAATGGTTGTCCTCAGTTTACACCCCGCAACTGAAAGTGGAAGTTGTTCGCCCGGCTCGAATTGCCTCTTCGCTCAAACTGTGGTATGATTCTAACTGACCGCGGATTTTTTGATTGCATTGTTCTGTCGGCCGAAGTATTTAGGTGTCACACTCTCTACGCGAGTGCGCCTACCCCCACCGAACGGCTTTTTCACACGCCGTTCACCCATTGGCCCTTCGAGGCTCCCGCCATGTTGACCCTTTCCGGCTCTCGTGTGCAGTACTGCGACGGCGTTTCCCGCCGGTCGTTCATGAAGATCGGGGCGTTCGCCTTCGGGGCCGCCCAGTTCACGCTCGCGGACGTGTTGCGGGCCGAGTCGGCTCCGGGGCGGTCGCTGTCGCCGTCGTCGCACAAGTCGGTCATCAACATTTTCTTGGGCGGCGGGCCGCCGCACCAGGACATGTGGGAAATCAAGACGGACGCCCCGGCTGACATCAAGGGCGAGTTCAAGCCCATCGCCACGAAAGTGCCGGGCATCCAAATCGGGGAGTGCTTCCCGAAGATCGCCGCCTCGGCCGACAAGTTCGCGTTCCTGCGGGCGGTCGTCGGGGCGCGCGGCGGGCACGACGGCATCCAATGCACCACGGGCCGGGACGAGTCGGCTTTCAAGAGCGTCGGCGGGTGGCCCAGCATGGGGTCGATCCTCTCCAAGGCCCTCGGGCCGGTGGACCCGTCCGTGCCGCCGTTCGTCGGCCTCGCGGCCAAGACGGCGCACATGCCGTGGAGCGACTGCGGCAAGGCCGGCTTCCTCGGGGCGGCCCACGCCGCGTTCAAGCCGGAAGGCGACGGCATCTCGGACATGAAGCTCAGTGGCATCAACAAGGACCACCTCGGGGATCGCAAGGGCCTGTTGGCCAGCTTCGACAACATGAAGCGGATGATCGACGCCAACGGCGGCATCCGCGGGGCCGACGCCGCCACGGAGCGGGCGTTGGGCGTGCTGACATCCAGTAAGCTGCTCGAAGCGATGGACGTGACACGTGAGCCGGAAAAGGTCCGCGACCGCTACGGCGACGGCAAGCCGTACAAGTTCCAGTACGACGGCGCCCCGACGGTCAACGACCAGTTCCTGATGGCCCGCCGCCTCGTCGAAGCCGGCGTCCGCTGCGTGACCCTGAGCTACGGCCGGTGGGACTCGCACGGCAAGAACTTCGACCTCGTCCGCGACCACGGCACCAAACTCGACCAAGGCTTGACCGCCCTTATCGAAGACTTGGAAGTCCGCGGCATGTTGCAGGACACGACGGTCATCGCGTGGGGCGAATTCGGCCGCACGCCGCGCATCAACAAGGACGCGGGGCGCGACCACTGGCCCCAAGTGAGCTGCGCCATCCTTGCCGGCGGCGGCATCAAAGCGGGCCAGGCCATCGGCAGCACGAACCGCCTCGGCGAGTACGCCGTCAGCGGGGCCGTCAGCTTCGGGGACATCTTCGCCACGCTGTACCAGTCAATGGGCATCGACCCGGACAACGTGACCATCAACGACCCGGCCGGCCGCCCACAACACCTGGCCGAGGGCAAGGCAATCCGCGAACTAGTGTGAGTTTCGGACAAGCATTTTTTAGCCACGGATCGAACACGGACGAAACACGGATAAGACAAAGACGAAAGAACTTCACCACAGAGGACACAGAGAGCACAGAGGAAAGACGGAGAAAAAAGTCTTCTCTCCTGTCTTCCTCTGTGCTCTCTGTGTCCTCTGTGGTGAAGTTCTTCTCTTGAGTTCTTTTCTGCTTTTATCCGTGTTTCGTCCGTGTTCGATCCGTGGCTAAAAAGGTCTTTTCGGCCGACGCCCGGCTCCCGAGGATTTTCCCATGTTCGTGTTGAGCGCCTTTGCCGACGAAATCTCCCCCGACCCGCAGGAACAAATCGCCGTCCTGAAGGCGTGCGGGGTCCGGCACATTGAGTTCCGCTCCATCCACAAGACCAACGTCCTTGCCCTCACGGACGCCCAGATCGCCGAGTTCAAGGCTCTGCTGGACGCCGAGGGGTTTGGCCTGAGCGCCATTGGCTCCCCCATTGGGAAGATCCGCATTGATGAGCCGTTCGAGCCGCACTTGGAGAAGTTCCGCCGGGCCATCCACCTGTGCAAGGTGTTCGACACGCCGAACATCCGCATCTTCAGCTACTACCCGCCCGAGAACTTTGACGGCGACTGGGCGCCGTACCGCGACGAGGTGATGCGGCGCATGAAGGCCAAGGCAGCCATCGCCAAGGAAGAAGGCGTGATGCTCTTCCACGAGAACGAGCACCGCATTTACGGCGACTCCCCCCTGCGGCTGAAAGACCTGTATCACGAAGTGACCGGCCCGAACCTAAAGGCCGCGTTCGACCCGGCGAACTTCGTGTTCTGCGGCTACGACCCCCTGGTGGGCTGGGAAGTGTGCAAGGCGTACACCGCCCACTTCCACGCCAAAGACTGGAAGACCGGCGCGCCGCACGGCTCCATCCCCGGCGAGGGCGAGGGGCAGTTCCCCATCATCATCCACGACGCCGTGAAACTCGGCTACACGGGCTTCGCCACGATGGAGCCGCACCTCCTCGGCGGCGGCCCGACTGGCGGCATGACCGGCCCGGAGTTGTTTCCGAAGGCGGTCGCCGCGTTCAAGAAGATCGTGGAAGAGGCCGGCGGAACGTATTCCTGAGACTCATCCTTTGTTCAACGTCTCCCTGCGCGTGACAGATTCGGCCACCGGCAAGCCGACGCCTTGCCGGCTGCACATCCGCGACAACGTCGGCCGGTATTACCCGCCGCTCGGAAGCCTCGCCGAATTCCCGTGTCGGCGGAACGAAGACGTAGGGGCCGGGCTTCGGCAACTGCAACACTCCTTCGCAGTGATCGACGGGTCGTGCGAAGTCCCGTTGCCGGCCGGCGTGCCGCTCACGGTCGAGATCACCAAGGGACTGTTTCACCAGTCGGTCTCGCAAGTCGTCACGTTGAAAGCCGGGCAACTGGCCCTGCGGTTTACCTTTGAATCTTGGGGACACGGGGACGGCTTTACACAAGCCGACAGTCGGTGTCACTTCCTGACGCCGCACGGCGCCAAGCTGGAGGCGGCCGCCGAGGGGTTGGACGTGGTCAACCTGTTGGCCGTCGCCCAGGACGTTCCCTCCATTGACGGTGTGCTGTACCGCTCGCTCGCCAACCTGACGGCGTTCAGCGGCCAAGCGGAGGCGTTCGGCTCGCCTCGTGGCGGGGTGTTCGTCAACACGCTGAACATGCACCCGGTACTCGGGCGGTTGGCCCTGCTGCACAGCCATCGCGTGGTGCATCCGCTAACCTTTGGCACGTTGGGCGAAACCGATGACTGGTCCCTCGGTGACTGGTGCGGCCAGTGCCACAGGAAGAAGGGCTTGGTCGTGTGGGCCGACGCTTACCGCCCCGAAGCTGGTTTGCCGGGCGGGGAAGCGTTGGTTCAGGCCGTCCTCGGCCGCGTGGACGCCTTCGAGATCGACGGCTTGCCCCGGCAAACCCCGATCCTCCCCGCGTGGTATCGCCTGCTGAACGCCGGTGTGCGATTGCCGTTGGTCGGCGGAAGCGGCAAAGATTCCAACCGCCTGCCGTTGGGGTGCGTGCGGACGTTGACGCCGAAGATTGGCGGCGCGGTTCCCGCCGACGGCGAGTGGGCGGAACAAGTGCGCCGCGGTGAAACGCACGTGAGCAACGGCCCGGTGATCCGCTGGGCGATCAACGGGGAACCCGCTCCGTCACGGCTCAATCTGCCCGCTCCCGGCCGCTTGTCCGTCCGGGCCGAGGCGAAAAGCCCATTTCCGTTTGGTCAATTGGAACTGATCGCCAATGGACACGTTGTTGTCTCCTCCGCAGTCGAAGACCGATCGGCGACGTTGGAAGCCGAAGTGGATGTCCCGGCCGGCATGTGGTTGGCCGTGCGGTGTCGGTCCGGGGCCGCGTCGGCGGTCTACCCGCAGACGCCGGTGTTCGCGCACACCTCGGCGACGGCGATCACGGTCAACGGCGTTCCACGCCCGCGCGACGCGGCGGCGGTTCAAGCGTTGGTGACGCAGATGGCGGCCGTCCGCGAGTGGGCGGAGACGACCGCCCAATACGCGGAGCCGAAGTTCCAGAAGCAGTTGCTGGCCGACATCGCGGCGGCCGTCGCAAGGCTGGCCCCGTGACGACTGTCACCCATTTGGAAATGCGCTCGCCCGACGAGTTGCTCGCCAAGGCCCCGCCGTTCCGGCTCGCGGCGGTGAGCCGGGTGCCGCGGCCGACGCCGTCGCTGAATCGGTTCTTCTACTACGCCGTCGGCGAGGGGTGGGCGTGGACCGACCGCCGGTCGTGGACGCTGGCCGACTGGTTTCACTACCTGAACCGGCCGGAACTGGAGACGTGGGTACTCTCGTGGTCCGGCGTCCCGGCCGGGTACTGCGAACTGGAACGCCAGCCGGGCGCCGCCGTCGAGATCGCGTATTTTGGCCTGCTGCCCGAGTTCGCCGGCATGAAGCTCGGCGGCTGGTTCCTGAGCGAGATGACCCGCCGGGCATGGGCCGACGGCACGCGCCGGGTCTGGGTCCACACGTGCGATTTGGACCACTTCGCCGCGCTGGCCAACTACCAAGCACGCGGGTTCAAGGTCTTCAACGTGACGTATGAGCCGCGCTAGGGCTGGGGACTCGCTGGCTCGCTTCTCAACGGGGGCCGTTTCCGCTAGATTGAACGCTGACGTGGGCCGAGTTCGCCGTCACGGAACTAAACAACCTGCCGCCGCGTCTTCTACGTAACCGCCTTCGATTCCATTTTTCATGGCCGACCCTATGAGCCAACAAGACCCCGCCGAAACCTGGACACCCAGGCCCGCCCGCCGGGAGAGTTACGGGAAGCTGGCCCTGGCCGTCGGCGGGTTGCTCCTGCCCGCGTGCATCGGGGTCGGGTTCTGGATCGGTTCCAAGTCGGAAATCCCGAAGAAAACTTCGGGAAAAGACGTGTCCGTCGCCTCCGCCTCGACGGCCACCCGCCGCGATCGGTCAACGGCGTCCTCGACGGCGACGACTCCAACGCCGGCCACGCCCGAGACGGTTCCCACGCCGCCCAAGAAAGTCGAAACTCCGCCGAAGCCGGTCGCCAAAAAGAAGGCTAACCCGGACCCGGAGGAGATGCCGGAACCGAAGAAGACGGAGCCGAAGCCGCCGGAAAAGAAGCCGGACCCGCCCGAGCCGAAAAAGACGCCCGAACCGAAGCCCCCGGAACCCAAAAAGACGCCGGAGCCGAAGAAGGGGGCGGCCCCGACGTTCGCCAGCGTCATGCCGATCTTCCAAATGAAATGCGCGTCCTGTCACAGCGGCGCGTCAAAAAAGGGCGGGCTTGACCTCGCGACGTTGGCGTCATTGATGAAGGGGGGCAGCAACGGGGCGGCTGTCAAGCCGGGCGACTTGGACAACAGTAATCTGTGGACCCAAGTCGAAGGCGACTCGATGCCGCCGGACGGCAAGCCGAAACTGACGGAAGCGGAGAAGAGAAAAATCCAGGAGTGGATCGTCGCCGGCGCCAAATAACCGTCAGTGCCACTCCGTCTCTCCCTCATTCCGCGTCCACGCTGCGGCCCGGCAGGACGCGAATCTTTTCCGTAATGCGCCGCGGCCGGGCGCCCGAGTCCGGGGCGATCCAGACGGCGTAATCCCCCGGCGGGACGATCAGCGACGTGCGGGAGTCGCCGGCCCACTGCACGGCCGCGTGCTTCTTGTCTTCCGGCCCGCGGTCCTGATGGTCCGTGACGATCAACTTGCCGCGCGGCAAGTCGTCCCCCCGGACGCGGATCACGCCGAGGTGTTCGGCCAATTTCAACTCGGCCTTGTCGGCCGGCTTCCAATCCGTGACCGCCCGCACCGGCTTGCCGTCCGCGGGGACGAGCCACACGTCCACGTTGCCGACGGCCGGCAATTTCACGTCGCCGTTGACCGTCGCCGACTCCCGAATCGTCGTGTGTTTCACCTCTCCGGGACCGGGCGTGCCCGCGGCCGTGAAGACGACCTTCTTCACCACCGGGAAGAAGTACATCGGTGAGGATAGTTT
>JAYUGD010000243.1:0-6218 GCA_043767785.1 Zavarzinella sp.
TCACCGGCCGGCTGTCCTGGGCGGTAGGCGACAACACGCCGAAGACGATTAAGGTTCAGACGATCGACGACGCCGCGTACGAGCCCCAGGAGGGCTTCCGCTTTCGCCTCTCGGACACGGAGTTGAACACGTGGACGTCACCCCCCTCGCCGGTCTGGCAGGCCGACGGCTTCGGGACGATCAACGACAACGACCCGCTCGTGTCCGTCGGCGACGCGCAGGTGACGGAAGGGACTTCTGCGGCGACGACCCTGATGTATTTCCCGGTGACGCTGAACGGCGCGTTGCCGACGACGTACACCGTCCGCGTGTCCACGTACGCCGGCACGGCCAGCGCCGCGGCCGGGGACTACACGGCGCTGGCGAACGCCGTGTTGACGTGGCATCCGGGCGAGGCGGCCACCAAATACGTCACCGTGCGGGTCACCGCCGACCGCGTCGCCGAGCCGACGGAGACGTTCTCGGTAACGCTGTCCAACCCGAGCCTCGGCTCCATCGACCGGGGGACCGCGACCGGCACGATCAACGACGACGACGGCCCGACCGTGTCGATCGGCGACGCGCAGGCGACCGAGGGGAACCCGGGGTCGGCGCCGGTCATGCGGTTCCCGGTGACGCTCAGCAACCCGGTCTCGACCGGTTTCACCGTCTATGCGTCCAGCTACGCCGGCACGGCCAGCGCCGGGGCCGGCGATTACAAGGCGCTGGCGTCGGTCCCCGTGACCTGGCTGCCGGGCCAGTCGGGCACCAAATTCGTCACCGTGCAGGTCACCGCCGACACCGTCCACGAGGAGACCGAGCAGTTCTCGGTGGTGTTGTCCGGCCCGAGCGTAGGCCGCATTGGCCGCGGGACCGCCACCGGCACGATTAAGGACGACGACGCGGCCCCGCCGCCCCCCGCGACCAAGTCGGTCGCCGGCGTCTTCCGCAACGGTCAGTGGTTCCTCGACTTGGCCGGGGACGGGGGAAACGCCGAGAAGGTCGTCAACTTCGGCCTGCCGGGCGACACGGCGGTCTCGGCCGACTGGAACCGCGACGGCCGGACGGACCTGACGGTCGTCCGCCCCGTGAACGGCTACCTGTACTGGTACATCGACCTGAACCTGGACGGCCAGACGGACCGGGTCCAGCAGTTCGGCCTGGCCGGCGACACGCCGGTCGCCGGGGACTTCGACGGGAACAAGACGACGGACATGGCCGTGACGCGCAAGAACTACAGCCGGGACTCTTTGGACTGGTACGTTGACCTGGCGAACAATGGCGGCAACGCCGAGTGGGTGGCCCAGTTCGGCTACGCCTCGACGGGGGACGTGCCGCAGGCCGCCGACTGGAACAACGACGGCAAAACCGACTTGGGCGTGTACCGCGCCGGGTCGTCCTACCAGAGCGGCGGGCAGTGGATCATCAACGTCGCCACCCCGAGCGGGTGGCTGACCCTGAATCTCGGCAACGCCGCCTGGAATCCGGTCGTCGGCGACTTCAACGGGGACGGCGTCGCGGACGCCGCCATCTGGCGGTTCAACGAGGCCGGCAACGTGGACTGGCTGATCGACACTAACCACGACGGGACCATCGACGCCGGCCTCCACTACGGCCTCGTCGGCGACCAAGTCTTGGCCGGGACGTGGTAAAGTGGCGGCCGGGCGCCTGAGTCGAGCGCGGCGTCCGACGCCAAAGAGTTCGTCACAAAGGCACGGAAGCCGCCGGCGGCTCCGCAGAAGTAAACCGCCGGGCGAGCCAGCGGCGAATGCGGCCCGGCGCCACGATCTCCGGGGGCCGGACATCCGTGAGGTTCGGCCGGAACACCATCAGCAAGAGCAGGGGGGCGTACCACAAGACGTACACGCCCCCTTGGTCCGCGTACCAGAACTGCACGCCGATCACCACGGCTGCCGACTGGGCGATTACTTGCCCCAAGTGCCGGGGCTTCGGCCAAAACATGGTCAGCACAATCAAGGCCATGTAGGCGATGAACACGGGCAAGCGATACGCCCAGTGCGTCCCCATCCAAATACTTTCAGTCCGCGGGGCCTTCCACGCCTGCCAGTCGGACAGACTCATCGCCACCTTTAGGTATTGCCGCAAGTCACCGCTAAAGAGCAAGATCGCCGCGGTGATGCCGAGGCTGATGCCGAGCGCCGTGAGAAAGCCGAGCGTGAACCGTCCCGTGCCGCGGCCCCGGTAAAACCCGAACCAGAGTGGGAACAACAACACGGGGAAAAACACCGTACCGGCCGCGACGCCGAGCGCCGCGCCCGCCACGGCCGGCCGGCGGTGCCAATAGACCGCCCCGAGAAGGAATAGCGCCGGCCAGACGTGGTGAATTTGCGAGATCTGTTGGGCGGTGAAGGGGAGCAGTAAGTAGAGGCAGGCCATCGCCATGCCGGTCATCGGGTCGCCGTAGGTCCGCACGCCGATCAGGATGAGCGCCGCGACGACGGCGAGATGGGCGATAATCGCCAATGCCCGCTCGACCCAAAATCGAGCGCTGGATGGCTCATCGCCGGATTGACCTTTTTGAAACTGCACCAGCGCCACTGCCCCGTCGTTCATTTTGGCGACGGCGACCGGCTCCCGCCCCGCCTCGCGCGGGGCGACCGGCTCCCGGCGGGCGGCGGTCGCGGCGAGGCAAAGGAACAGGCAGCCGGTTAGGCACACCATCCCGGCCGTGTTGATATTCGGCGGCAGCATCGGCCGCTTTTCCAGCCCCAAGTCGAACAGGCAGCGCAAGAACCAGTACGCGGAGACCGCCATCAGCCAGCCGTACCCGGCCAGCAAGTATCGCTCTCGTCGCGTGATCGCCCGCTTGAGATCGACCGACACGGGCGACTGGATGAGTTCCCGCAATGCGTCCGCTTGTTTCAGAAAAAGAAGGCCGGGGATGATGAGCCACAGCGCCAACAGATCCCAATTCCGCAGGGAAAATGGCCGGTCGAACCGCACGAACAACGTCACGGCGAGCAGGAACGAGGCGTAGAACCAAGTGACGGCGTTCGGCAGCGACAAGTCAGTGAAAATGGCCGCAAACACGCCGCACCTAGTGGAAAATTGGTCAGTACGTCGAGCGGCCGCCGCTAATGTCGTAACACTGGCCGGTGGTGAAGCTGGAGTCGCCGCTGGCGAGGAAGTGGACCAAGGCGGCCACTTCCTCCGGCCGGCCGGTGCGGCCCATCGGGATCTTGGAGACCATGTACTTCACGGTGTCCGGCTCCACGCCGTCGAGGATCGGCGTCTGGATCACGGCCGGGGAAATCGCGTTCACCGTGATGTCCCCCTGCCCGGCGACTTCCTTCGCCAGCGACTTCGTGAGGGCGATGACGGCCGCCTTGCTGGCGGAGTAGGGGGACATGGTCGGGTTCCCCTCCTTGCCGGCGACGGAGGCAATGGAGACGACGCGGCCGTACTTCCGCGCCAGCATCCCCGGCATGACCGCCTTGCACAGCAGGAACGGGCCGATGACGTTCACGTCCATCACCTTGGCAAACTCTTCCTTCTTGAGTTCCCAAAGTTTGACGGTGCGGCCGGTGATGCCCGCGTTGTTCACGACGATGTCGATGGGGCCGAGGGCCTTTTCCGTCTCGGCCACGACGCGGACCACGTCGGCCTCGTTGGTCACGTCGCCGATGGCGGCGTACCCGTTTAATTCTTTGGCGACCTTGTTGGCGCCTTCCGGGGCCATGTCGAAAATGCTCACTTTGGCGCCGGCGGCCGCGAGGCGCCGGCAGATCGCCTCGCCGATGCCTTGGCCGCCGCCGGTCACGATCGCCACCTTGCCGGCCAGGGAGAAGAACGGGTCCGCCATGTCGTGGTACTCAACGTTTCGGGGTTTGGGGTGTTACAATGACATGTCGGCGGGCCGCGCGGAATAGTCTTGACCGGCCCCGCCGTCAGTTTACGATGGATAACATACACCCCCGACCGCACTCGCCCAGAAATTTTTCGGGGCGCGCCGCACCCGCAAAAGGCAACCACCCATGAAGATGTTTCCGCCGTTGGCCGCCAACCTGCTCGTCCTCACCGCGTTCGGGGGTTCCCTCCGGGCCGAGGAGGACACCGAAGAACTGTACAAGAAAGTCGTCAAGTCCGCCGTGTTCATCGTCTCCCCCCTCAAGGACGGCTACGCCATGGGGTCCGGCTCCTTGGTGGACGCGGAGAAGCGAATCGTCGTCACGAATTACCACGTCGCCCGGCACGGGAAGTTTTGCTTCTGCCAGTTTCCCGTGTACCAGAAGGACGGGGAAATCATGACCGACAAGACGAAGTACATCGCCCGCGTGTCGCGCGGGGAAGCCATCAAGGCCGACGTGCTGTACATGGACGCCTCCCGAGACTTGGCCATCCTGAAATTGGCCAGCGTGCCCGCCGGGACGCCGGCGCTGCCGCTGGCCGCCAAATCGACGCAGGCCGGCGCCTCCGTGTGGAATATCGGCAGCCCCGGAGCCGTCGAGCAGGTGTTCGGCATCACCGAAGGGAAAGTCCGGGCCATTGGCAACCAAGAGTATGTGACCGGGAGCGCCAGCGGCGACGACTCCTTCACGGTGAAGGCGAAGATCATCACCACCACCAACCCCACCAACCCCGGGGACTCGGGCGGCCCGCTATTCAACAAAAAGGGGGAAATCGTCGGCGTCACCCAAGGGGGAAGTCGGTCGGCGAGTTTGGTGAGTCTGTTCATCGACGTGTCCGAGGTCAAGGGTTTTCTTGACCAAAAGAAGATCGTCATCAAGGAGAAAGACGCCACGCTCGTGACGGATCCCAAGAAGGGTCCGGCCGACCCGAAAGGCGTGACCACGCCGCCGGCCAAAGAAGGCTCGGCGGACGAAAAAGCCGCGAGTGCTTTGTTTTCGGCCGCGAAGGCGTATGCCAAGGATGAGGAGTTGCGGGCGAAGTACATCGCCAAGCTGACGGAGATCGTCACTAAGTACCCGGCCACCGCCGCCGCCAAGGAGGCCAAGCGCTTGCTGGACGGCCTCAAGTGACTCCCGCCCCGCGCGACCCGACACGAGACTGGGATGAAATTGTCAAGACACAACCAAGACGGCGAGCGCACGCTCGCCGTCTTTATTGACTTCGAGAACATCGGCATCGGCCTGAACCTCCGCCGGGATCGGTTCGAGATCGGCCGCGTGCTGGAGCGGCTGGTCGAGAAGGGCAAAATCGTCTGCAAGAAGGCCTACGCGGACTGGAGCCGGTTCGCCAACTACACGGCCCCGCTGCACGAGTCGGCCATCGAGCTGATCGAAATCCCCCAGCGCCGCTCGACCGGAAAAAACTCCGCGGACATCCGCCTGTGCGTGGACGCGATGGACCTCGCGTACTCCAAGGACCACATCGACACGTTCGTGGTCGTCTCCGGGGACAGCGATTTCTCCCCGCTCGTCTCCAAGCTGAAAGAACTCGGCAAGCACGTCATCGGCTTGGGGCTGGCCGAGGCCACGTCCGACTTGTTGCGGGACAACTGCGACGAGTTCATTTATTACGACGACCTCGACCGCGTCTCGGCCGTCCTGCCGCGGATGAACTCGCCCGTCTCCGAAGTGAAGCAGAAGGTCTTTAGCCTGCTGATCGACTCGCTGCTGGCCCTGCGCCGGGAGAACAAGGAAGTGCTCTTCTCCAGCATGGTGAAGGACACCATGAAGCGGAAGAAGCCTTCCTTCAACGAGGAGTACCACGGCTACCGCACGTTCAGCGAACTGCTGGAAGAGGCGGCGGCCCTCGGCCTCATCGAGATCGAAAAGCACAAGTCGAGCGGCACCTACGTCGTCACGCGGTTCGGGTCCGAGCCGCGCGCGAATCAGTCGCAGGACCACGCGCCGCGGCAAGCGCTGCCGACCCGCCAAGGCTTTTCGGCCCCCGCGCAAGCCCTGCCGCCGCGACAGGGCCAGCAGGCCATCGCCGGGCCGCGCCAGACCCAGCAGGGAACGGCCGCTTCGGGGAATCCCCCGCGGCCCGCGCTCCCGCCCCGCCCGGCCCAACCCGCCGCCGACCGCGACGCCGCCCCGCCGCGGCCGGCTGCCGACCGAAATCCCGCCCCCCCGCCGGCTGACCGCCGGCCGCCGGCCCCGCGACCGCAAGTGCGGCCGCAACCGCAGCCCCAACCCAAGCCGGTCGAATCAGACCCTGTCGATGACAACATGCTTGACTCCATTGAAGGCCGGTACTTGGACGACTGACATCCGGCCGACGCGGGTGCAGGGTCGAAAACCCGGCGAGCGGGG
>JAYUGD010000244.1:0-2171 GCA_043767785.1 Zavarzinella sp.
GGGGGGGGGCTCTTCCCGCGTGAGAACTTCCCACGGAGACAAGCCGAACAAACTTCGCGGTTGTACCGAAGCCATGTCAATGGCCTCCGCGAGCGTCACGCCGGCTTGTCGGATCACCGTGCCGATGCAGGTGTCCGTGAACACGCCCGAACCGGCGAGGAACGGCGTGCCGGGGACGACGACTTTCCCGCCATCCAGCACGTCGAATACACTGCCCCATTGCTCATACCGGCCCGGCGGCAGACCGGCCAAGGAACTGGCGTCGCATGTGATGATGGCCCGCGCCGGCGTCTTCCCTCGGACGATGCTCTTCACCACGGCGGCGGGCAAGTGGTGGCCGTCGGGAATGAAACTGGCCCACAAGTCGTCGTTGGCCAGTTGTTCCCAAATGTAGTTGTCATGCCGCGGCAGCATCGCATGAGAGCCGTTGCCGAGGTGGGTGCTGAGTTTCGCCCCGGCTGTCACCGCGTCTCGGATTTGGGCGGGCGTCGCCGCCGTGTGGCCGATGGCGATGACGATGCCGCTCGCCACCGCCGACTCGATAAATGACAATGCCCCCGGCAGTTCCGGGGCCAATGTCACCAAAAGGATTTTTCCCTCGGCCGCGTCCTGCCATTTCTGAAACTCGTCCCAGTCTGGATTTCGCGCGTGGGCCAATGGATGCGCCCCTCTCGCCCCGTCCTGCGAGGAGATGTACGGCCCCTCCAAATGGAAGCCGGGAACTGCCCGCGCCACCACTTCATCTTCGCGGATGGCGGCGGCCAGCGTGCGAAACCCGTGTTGGATCGCCACGAACGAGTTGGTGACAAGTGTGGGCAGCAATCCGGCAATGCCGTGTTTCCGGCAGTGGTCGATGACGTGCCGGACTTCCGCGACGGTCAGCGTCGGGGCGTTGAAGCTGATGCCGTGGCAGCCGTTGATTTGCAGGTCGAAGAGGGCCGGCGAAATCCAACCGGCTTCGTGGTCCGGCGTGGCGGACCCCGCCGGAGTGATGCAGACCAGATGGCCGGCCTCGAACACGACGTCGAGGAGTTCGCCGGTCCGGTAGTGTTTTCCCCGCAGTAACATGGTTCACCCCACGCGGGCAATGACGCACTTGAGGTACGCGGTTTCGAGACAACTGAGCGACGTCGGATGGTCCGGGGCCGGGCCGCGTTTTTCGATGACCTGCACCGCCCGCTTGGCGTCGGCGGCCACGCCGGCCATTACGTCCGTCAGGCCGTCCATCGTCACCAGTCCGGAGCAGCAGCACATGACCAAGATGCCGCCCGGCGGCAACAGTTTCTGCCCCTGCTTCAAGAGATGTCGATAGCCCTTGATGGCGTCCGGAACCGCCGAGCGGGTGCGGGCAAACTTCGGCGGGTCGAGCACAATCAGGTCGTACGTTCGGCCTTCCTTCACGTATTCGTCCAGTTGCCGGAACACGTCCCCCTTGGTGAACGTGATCCCCGCGAGGCCGTTCATTTCCGCGTTCTGACGGGCGGAGGCCAGCGCCACTTCGGACACGTCCAAGCACTCCACGCTTGCCGCCCCGGCTTTCGCACACTGAAGCCCGAAGCCGCCGGTGTAACTGAAGGCGTCCAGCACGCGGCGGCCGGGGGCCAGTTTCGCGACGGCCGCCCGGTTGTCGCGCTGGTCGTGGTAGAAGCCGGTCTTCTGCCCCTCGGCGATGTTCACCCGCAACCGCAAGCCGTTCTCGGCGATGGTCAAGTCGGCGGGCGGGAGGCCGCCGCGGAGCGGGCCGTCGTGGAGTTCCAAGCCTTCCAGTTGGCCAACGCCTTTTTCCGTCCGCACGTAGATGCCCTTGGGCGACACCAGTTCTTGCAGGATGTCCGCGAGCATTTCCCGGCGGTTGGCCAAGCCGAGGGCGGTGAGTTGCATCGACAGCCAGCCGTCGTACTCATCGACGATGCAGCCGGAAAGCCCGTCGGCCTCGCTGAACACCAAGCGGCAGCCTTGCCCCGGCCGGTGCAGGCCGAGGTCGTCCCGCAGTCGGATCGCGTTTTGGAACAGCGTGCGGAAAAAGTCCGCGTCCAGCGGGCGGCCCGGCTCCCACGAGTACAGGCGGACGACAATTTTACTTCGCGAATTGTACAGCCCGCGGGCAATGGGAATGCCCTCCGCGGAGAGCAGCGTCACCTCGTCCCCGTCGGCCGGAGAGCCTTCGACGC
>JAYUGD010000245.1:0-6216 GCA_043767785.1 Zavarzinella sp.
GCGCTCCACTCCGAAGCGTCGCGTCGCGGCTAAACGGGTACTGGAGAAATGCTCACACCCGCCGTCGTCAGTTCTTCAACTTCGCCTGCGCCTTGTTCCAGTCGCCCACATACGCCTCGACGCTGCCGGCCCGCTGGTCGCGCCAGACGCGGAGCTTTACTTTCTGGCCGATGGGCAGGGCGGCAATCATGTTGATGAGGTGGTTGTCGTTGCGGATGGCGACGCCGTCCACTTCCAGGATCACGTCGCTGGTCCGCAGGCCGGCGGCGGCGGCGGGCGTGTCCGGGTAAACGGTGTCGATCAGGGCGCCTTGGGCCTTGTCCATGCCGAGGCGGACCGACTCGGTGGCGTCAAAGGTTTGGGAGAGTTGCACGCCGAGGTAGCCGCGGGTGACGGCCCCCTTGTCGATCAGTTGCCGGGCGACGCGCTTCACCATGTTCATCGGGATTGAGAAGGCGACGCCGCTGTTGCTGCCGGAGTGCGAGGCGATGGCCGTGTTAATGCCGATCACCTCGCCGTCCATGTTCACGAGCGGGCCGCCGCTAGAGCCGGGGTTGATGGCGGCGTCGGTCTGCAAGAAGTCCTTGATGCGGATGGTGCTGCCCAGGCTCACTTGGCCGCGGTCGCGGGCCGAGATGATGCCGTGCGTGACGGTGCGGTTGAGGCCGAACGGCGAGCCGAAGGCCAGCACCCATTGCCCCTCGCGGACCTTGTCGCTGTCCGCGAGCGCGGCGGGGACGACGCCGTCGAGGTCGATCTTCATGGCGGCGATGTCGGATTCCGGGTCGGCCCACACCTGCGTCGGCCGGAAGATGCGGTCGTCGGCCAAGTGGACGGTGATCTGGTTCGTCGCCGCCCCGGAGATGACGTGGTTGTTCGTGATGACCAGGAAGCCGGGGACGCCCTCGATCTTGACGATGACGCCGGACCCGGACTCCTCGGTCGGCTTGGTCTTGCCGGCCGCCGCGGGCTTGACGGCCTCCACGGAGACGACGCTGGGGGCCGTCTGCCGGATGACGGCCTCAAAACGCTCGCTGACTTGTTGCGGAGAGGCGAAGTGGGCCACGACCGGGGCCGGAGCGGGCCGCGTGGTCTGGGCCTGCATGGAGGTCGCCGGGTTGAGCATCAGGCTTCCCGCCGTGCCGCCCGCGAACGCACAGCCGCCGAGCAGGAGGGTCTTCCAAGATGGGGTCATCGCCTGTATTCCGTCAAGGTGCGGTGAGTGTTGGAATATACCCGACGCGGTCAAGAATGATACCTTCAGTCGTGGTCGAATGTACTCCTCACGCTCCGCGTGAGGGCCGGCTACCCGCCCGAGGCGACAGGTTCCCGTGGGTGGCAGCCCATCCTCACGCGGAGCGTGAGGAGTACATTCGGCCCCCGACCGAGGGGGCAATTTTTGGCCATGTGCGGTATAACGCCGGCGGGCGGGACGGGGACTCCGCATCGTCGGGAGTAAGTCATGGTGTCAAAGGCGAAGACCCGCCCCGCCCGCCGGCGTGAGTGAGGGCCGCTGTCGGCCCCCGCACACCAGAACTTTAAGGTTTGTTGTCAAGTGGTGCGCGCCTGCGGAGTCGGTTCATGCGGAATAACGGGCACGGCGGCGCGTCACAGAACGCATAAAGCCCGCGGTCGGCATGCCGATCCGCGGGCTTGGATTGGGTGGGCGGGTTAGGCGGGTCAATCGGCCTTTACTTGCTGTAATCCATTTCCAGATCAGAGAGGCGGATTTCCCGGTCCTCGCCGGGCGTGCCGTCCGTCAGCGTGGCCCAGTTGGCCCCGCGGCGGTCGACCAGCCAGTTGGAATCCCGCTCGGATTCCCGTTGGCACTTGATGCAGAGCGTGCTGTACGGCAGGGCGTTCAGCCGGGCGACGGGGATCTTGCTGTTGCACCCCTCGCACTGGCCGTAGTTGCCCTTCTTTAACATGTTCAACGCCCGTTGAATCTGGTTCAGTTCGCGGGACTCGAGTTCCGCCAACTGGGAGGAGAGTTCTTCCCCCGTGCTGTCGAAGGCGGCGTCGGCCGGGTCGCCGCTGGCCGAGGAGTGCTTGGCGCGGGCCAAGTCTTCCAAGTCGGTCGTGAGCCGCTTGATGAGTTCGTCGCGGCGGCCGGTCAGGGTCTTGTGGAGTCGGAGGAGAGCGTCGCGTCTGGCCATGGGCCACCTGTATTGTAAAGCTCCGGACGTTTATTGAGACGCCGGGAGAGACCATTTGGGTAGAACAATCAACCTGTTTCCGTCCCATCCGTTACCGGGCGGATACCCGGCCATTCGGCGTAACCTTTGCAATCTTGATGCCGCGTCTTGGAGTTTTCCACGTCGGTTGTGGATTCATCCATTTCCCCGGCATTACCCGGACGCCATCTCAACCCGTTCTTGCGTCGCCCCTTGTGGGATTTCGCGGCTGTCACTACTGGACAGACGATCAATAGTGCAACGGGTTCGCTCGCCCCATTGTTGAGGCAATTCGGCCAAAACACTCGCCGTCTTACAGCCATCTCTCGACGACTGTTGCGAATTGGTGAAATTCCGTACACAATCTGTGCCTTTTTGGCACGCTCGGTGAAAGAGTATTGTTCCTGTACCGTATCTTGGATATAAAGGGAAGTAATCGGATGCACTTTCCCATCCGAATTTCGCGGGAGGCGAAGCGATGTCCACACTGTTGAGCAAAAAGACGGACTACGCCCTGCTGATCCTCGCCCACCTGCACCAGCACCCCGGCGGGGGCAGCGCCCGCGAAATCGCGGACCGTTACGGCCTCAGCAAGGCCTTCTTGGCCAACATCCTCAAGGAGTTGTGCCAGAAGGGCTTTCTCGTCAGCCACCGCGGGGTGAACGGCGGGTACAGTCTGCAACGGCCGGCCAGTGACGTGAGTTTGGCCGAGGTGCTAGAAGCGCTGGAAGACGGCCTCTCCCTCACGAGTTGCAGCAACCACGGGCCGGACGAGGCGCACGAGTGCACCGTCTCGACCATGTGCCCCATCCGCGGGCCGATGACCGAAATCAGCCGCCGAATTGGCGACATCCTGCGCGGCGTGCGGTTAATTGACTTGTTCCCCCCGGCCGCCAGCCGGACAACGTTCCAGACTTTGTTGCCGATCCTGAATCTGACCCCCAAGACGACCCTCGAAGAAGTGGCCGTCTGACCCGACCGCCCGGAGCCGGTTTGCCATGTTGAAATTGCCGATCTATCTGGACAACAACTCAACGACGCGCACCGACCCGCGCGTGGTGGCCGCGATGATCCCGTACTTCACCGAGAAGTTCGGGAACGCCGCCAGCCGCAACCACGCCTTCGGCTGGGAGGCCGACGAGGCCGTGGGCAACGCCCGCAAGCAGATCGGCAACCTGATCGGGGCCGGGCCGTCCGAGATCATCTTCACGTCCGGGGCGACGGAGGCGATCAACCTCGCCCTCAAGGGCGTGGCCCACATGTACAAAAAGAAGGGCAACCACCTCATCACGCAGGTGACGGAGCACAAGGCCACGCTCGACACCTGCAAGCGGCTCGAAAAGGACGGCTTCCAAGTCACCTACCTGCCCGTGGACAAGTACGGCCAAGTGTCGGCCGAGCAAATCCGGGCGGCGATGACGGACAAGACGATCCTCGTCTCGATCATGGCCGCCAACAACGAGATCGGTACGCTGCAACCGATCAAGGCCATCGGCAAGTTGTGCAAGGAAAAAGGCATCCTCTTCCACACGGACGCCGTGCAGGCCGTCGGCAAGATTCCGGTCAACGTGGAAGAAATGGGCATCGACCTGCTCAGCATGAGCGGGCACAAGATGTACGGCCCGAAGGGCATCGGCGCCCTGTACGTCCGCAAGAAGGACCCGCGCGTCCGGCTCGACCCGCAGATTGACGGCGGCGGCCACGAGCGCGGCATGCGGTCCGGCACCCTGCCCGTCCCGCTGATCGTCGGCTTGGGCGAGGCCGCCGACATCTGCTACCGCGAGATGGCCGACGAGGCCAAGAAGACGTACCGCCTGCGCGAAAAACTTCGCAAGGGCATCATGGACCAGCTCCCCGAGAGCTACCTGAACGGCCACCCGGACGAACGCCTCCCCGGCAGCGCCAACATCAGCTTCGCCTACGTCGAGGGCGAGGGCCTGATGATGGGCATCAAGGACACGGCCGTCTCCTCCGGCTCGGCCTGCACCAGCGCGAGTTTGGAGCCGAGCTACGTGCTGCGGGCCTTGGGCGTCGGCGACGAACTGGCCCACAGCAGCATCCGCTTCGGCGTCGGCCGCTTCAACACGGAAGAGGAGATGGACTACGTGATCGACCTCGTCGTCCGCGAAGTGACCCGCCTGCGGGAAATGTCCCCCCTGTACGAGATGGCCCAGGCGGGGATCGACTTGAAGACCATCGAGTGGTCGGGGCACTAATAGCCGCGGCCCGCCGGCGGCGGCCGCGTTTTCGTTAAACTGACAATTGAAGGAGACCAACATGCCATACAGCGACAAGATTCTGGAACATTACAATAACCCGCGGAACGTCGGCAGTTTCGTCCAGTCGGACGCCAACGTGGGCACCGGCCTCGTCGGCGCCCCGGAGTGCGGGGACGTGCTGAAGCTGCAAATCCTCGTCAACCCGGCGACCGGGATGATCGAGGACGCGAAGTTCAAGACGTTCGGGTGCGGCAGCGCCATCGCGTCGAGCAGCTTGGCCACCGAGTGGCTCAAGGGCAAAAGCATCGACGAGGCGATGGCCATCCGCAACACGGCCATCGTGGAGGAGCTGGCCCTGCCGCCCGTGAAGGTCCACTGTTCCGTGCTGGCCGAGGACGCCATCAAGGCGGCCATCAAGAACTTCCAGGACAAGCAACAGCCGGCCAAAGCCGAAAAGCCCGAACCCGTCGCGGTGGGCTGAGCCTCAAACGATGAAATGTTCCCGGTGCGGTTGCGGTTCTCAAACGGGTTGGCGTCCCGTAAACTGCACTGGGTGATGTGAACCGCGAACCGCCCCGCCCGATTCCCTTGACCAATTAACCGGAGTATACCCATGTCCGCTGGCGTGATGGAACAAACCGACCTGACCGTGAAAAGCATCCCGCCGGCCCCGGCGTTCCCGATTACCCTGACGGAGAAGGCGGCCGAGGAAGTCGCCCGGCACGTCGCCGAGCAGAAGGCGGCCGGCGTGGCCGACGAGTTCTACCTGCGCATCAGCGTCCGCGGCGGCGGGTGCAGCGGGTTCCAGGACAAGCTGGACCTCGACGTGAACTACAACGAGAAGACCGACCTGCTGAGCGAACAACTCGGCGTCAAGGTCGTCGTGGACAAGAAGAGCGCCCTGTACATCGCCGGCACGACGGTGGACTTCCACTCCGACCTGAACGCCCGCGGCTTCCGCCTCATCAACCCGAACGCCAAGAAGCAGTGCGGCTGCGGCAGCTCGTACTCGATGTAATTGGCCGCCAACGGCAAGGCCGATTGAACCACGAATAACACGAATCGCACGAATCAAAACCAAATCAGTTTTGTGGTTTTGATTCGTGCGATTCGTGTTATTCGTGGTTAACAGTTTTTTTGGCAGTCTGCTACAGAGAAGTTTCCTCATGGCTGACGACGACTTCTCTCTTCTCGGCCTCCCGACGCAATTCGCCGTCGACGCCCCCGCCCTCGAACGGGCGTACTTGGCCCGGTCCCGCGAACTGCACCCCGACCGGCACCAACTCGCCAGCACGGCCGAGCAGGCGGCCAGCGTCGGCCTCTCGGCCCAGCTCAACGAAGCCTATCAGACGTTGCGTGACCCGTTCAAGCGGGCCGAGTACCTGTTGTCGCTCGCCGGCGGCCCAACGGCCGGCGACGTGCGGGACATGCCCCTCGATTTCTTGGACGAGATGCTCGACCTGCGCATGGAGATCGGCGCCCTCACGCCCGACACGCCCGCCGCCGCCGCGATGGAGCACCAACTCACCGCCCGCCGCGACGCCATGCTGGAAGAAGTCGGCCGCCTGTTGGAACCCCCCGCCGACGCGGCCAAACTCACGGGCGCCCGCCGCCGACTCAACGCCGTGAAATACGTGGCGAACCTCCTCCGCGACCTGAAGGCTCTGTAAACTGTCCGCTGGCGGCCGGTCGCTTAGCTCAGGGGTAGAGCGGCTTCTTTACACGGAGCGGGTCACGGGTTCAAATCCTGTAGCGACCATTGGTGTTAACCTGTTTAGCCGAACGTGTTTACGTTACCTGTCTCGCGTGAGACAGTGCGGCCT
>JAYUGD010000246.1:0-6210 GCA_043767785.1 Zavarzinella sp.
GCTCAAGCCCCACACCCGGCGGCTTACGCCGCTCGGCTCACTTGGAAGGTATTGTCACTCAGCCCGGATCGCCCAACGCACCTTCGCCGACCGCGACCGCGGGTTCTGAAAGCGCTCACTTTCCGACGGCCGGACGAACTCCTCGCTGATGCTCGAATACAAGCCACTTCGCTCGCCTTCCTTGAAGGCGTGCTTCACCAGTCGGTCCTCGCCGCTGTGGAAACTGATGATGACCGCCCGGCCGCCGGGCCGCATCACCCACGGCAACACGCGCAGCAATTCCTGCAAGCTGGCCAACTCGCGGTTCACCAGAATTCGCAGGGCTTGAAACACGCGGGCGGTGGGGCGAATCTCCTGCTGCCGCGGGGTCGGCTCCCCCGGCCGAGGGTTGTGGTTCACCTTGACCGGGGCCGCTTGCATGATCAGGTCTTTTAGCTGCGTTGTCCGCTCCAGCGGCTCACCTGCGCGGTGACTCACGATGGCTTCGGCGATCTTGATGGCCTCCGGCTCGTCGCCGAATTCAGTGAAAGCTTTGGCCAACTCTTCCGCGCTCGATGTCTTCAACAACTCGGCGGCGGTGCGGCCGCGGCTGGCGTCCATGCGCATGTCGAGGGGGCCGTCCCGCATGAAGGAGAAGCCGCGGTCGGCGTCGTCCACTTGCATGCTGGACATGCCCAAGTCGGCGAGCAGGCAGTCGCACCCGGCGCACCCGGCCTCGGCGAGGACGGCCGGCAGGCCGGCGAAGTTGCCGTGGTGCAGGTGAAAATTGGGGCCGATCTCGCCCAGATTGTCCGCGGCGGCCGGGATGTTCGTGCCGTCGAGGTCGCAGGCGATGAGGAAGCCGGTTGGGCCGATGGCCTTGAGCAAGTCGGCCGCGTGGCCGGCGTACCCGAGCGTGCAATCCACGGCGATGTTGCCCGCCTCGGGGACGAGCAGGTCCATCACCTGATGCCGCATGACGGGGACGTGTTCGTTCGTCGGCGTGCTGCGCTTCGGCCGGTGGCGGTCCATGTGTCCCCCTCCGTCACTCACGCACGGCGGGGAGGATTTGCGACTTCCGCTTTTCGCGGGCCGCCTCCAAGTCCCGCTCGTACTCGGCGTCCAGCACCCGAATCTCGATCGTGTCCCGCTTGGACTGCCACCATGACCAACTGACAGCCACCAGCGCGACCAAGACGACCAAGTAGCCGACACCGGATTCGGCCCGGTCGCCGGTCTTCAAGTTGTAGGTGATGACCAGCGGCAGCACCAGCAGGCTGACCATGTTCATCACCTTGATGAGCGGGTTGATGGCCGGGCCGGCGGTGTCCTTCAGCGGGTCGCCGACGGTGTCGCCGGTGACGCTGGCCTTGTGCTGCGGCGACCCCTTGCCGGACATGTCCGTCTGGTCCTGATCCTCGATCATCTTCTTGGCGTTGTCCCACGCCCCGCCGGCCGTCGCCATGAACACGGCCAGCAGTTGCCCGACGACGATCATCCCGGCGAGGAACCCGCCCAAGGCGTACGGCCCGAGCAGAAAGCCGACGAGGACGGGCGTGAAGATCGCCAACAGGCCGGGGCCGATCAACTCGCGCTGGGCGGTCTTCGTGCAGATGTTCACCACGCTGGCGTAGTCCGGCTTCTTCTTGCCGGCCCAGATGTCCGCGTCTTTGAACTGCCGGCGGCACTCGTTGACGATCAGGAACGCCGCCCGGCCGACGGCCCGGATGGTCATGCTGCTGAACAGGAACGGCACGGCCCCGCCGATGAGCATGCCGACGAACACTTCCGGTCGGGCGATGGAGAGCATGCCGGCCGTGCTCTCGAAGTCGGCAGCGGTCAGTTCGTTGATCTTTTCTTCGCTCTGCTTCACCAGCACGGCGATGAAGCTGGCGAACAGGGACACGGCCGCGATCACCGCGGAGCCGATGGCGATGCCCTTGGTGATGGCCTTGGTCGTGTTCCCCGTCGCGTCGAGGTCGCTCAGGATTTGCCGGGCCGTCTTCATTTCCTCCTTCGGGATGAAGTCGTCGCCGGCCGTGATGGGCTGGTTGTTGGTGTCGCGGTTGTAGCCCATCTCGCCGATGCCGTTGGCATTGTCGGCCACGGGGCCGAACACGTCCATGCTCAGCATGTCCCCGGTGAGGGCCAACATGCCGATGCCGGCCAGCGAGATGCCGAAGGCGACAAAGATCGGGCTGTTGGAATCTTGGTAGATGAACACGCCCGCGAACACCGACGCCGCGATGAGGATGACGGCCCACACGGCGGACTCGTACCCCACGGCAATGCCTTGGATGATATTCGTCGCGTCCCCCGTGCGGGAACTCGTGGTGATCGAGCGCACCGGGGTAAACGCCGTGCTGGTCCAGTATTCCGTGCAGAACATGAGCGCCAGCGTGAGGATGATGCCCACCAAACACGCGAACGCCGGCCGGAGGTCCAACCCTTCCTTGACGGGCACCAAGCGGTCGGCTTCTTCAAAGACGGTCCGCGTCGTCGGCTTGCCATCGGTGTCCGTGGCCAGCGGCATGATCGCGAGTTGTTCTTGCTTGTCGGCCGGCAATTCTTTCCAAGCCGCGAGGGCTTCGGCCCGTGACGCGGTGGACGGGACGCCGACGCCGGCTTGAAATTCCGGCAGGCGGTACACGCCGCGCTCGACGGCCTGCGTAACGATGTACGGCTTGTCGAATCGCAGGTAGACGAGGGCGATGGCGAAGATGGCCAACACCGTCAGTCCGGCCCCGACACGGAAGCTGTTGTTGATGGCCCGCATCGACCCGGCGGCGCCCATACCCGGGTCTTTCTTGCCGACCAGCGACGTGCTGAACACGCTCGCCAGAATCCCGGCCGCTTGAACGAGCAGGGGCAGCAGCATGGCCTTGGTGCCGAAGGCGGCGTAGCCGAGGATCATGGCGGCCACCATCGTGACCGTGTAACTCTCAAACACGTCGGCGGCCATGCCGGCGCAGTCGCCGACGTTGTCGCCGACGTTGTCCGCGATGGTCGCGGCGTTGCGGGGGTCGTCTTCGGGGATGTCCTTCTCGACCTTGCCGACGAGGTCGGCGCCCACGTCGGCAGCCTTCGTGTAGATGCCGCCGCCGACGCGCATGAACAGGGCCAGCAGCGACCCGCCGAAGGCAAAGCCGAGCAGCGTCTCGTAAGCCTTCAAGCCCATAATCATCACGATGAGGCAGCCGCCGAGCAGGCCGAGGCCCGTGGTCAGCATGCCCGTGACCGTGCCGGTCATGTAGCCGAGTTTCATGGCGGGGGCCATGCCCGTGCGGGCCGCCGCGGCGACACGCAAGTTGCCGGTGGTGGCCAGTCGCATGCCGAAGAAGCCGACGATGGCGGAGAAGATGGCCCCGAACAGGAACGCCACGCCGCGGGAGACGGCGATCACTTTCAGCGTGTCATGGTCCCCCTCCGCGGCCCACGGCCACTTGCTGAGGACGATGAGAACGGTGAGGAACACTAACACGACGCCGACGGTCAGGAACTGCCGTTTCAAGTAGGCGTCGGACCCCTCGCGGACGGCTTGGGCGACGGCCTTCATCCCGGCCGTCCCCTGGTCGGCGGCGAAGACCTTCTTCGCCAAGAACCATGCGTGTACCAACGCCCCAAAGGAGATGAGCATGGCGCCGAGGACGCCGGCCTGCTCGATGCCCGAAAAGTTCTTGGAATCGAAGAAGGAGGCGAACGGACTCCAGGCCGGGTGGGCCGACGACGGCCCGCCGGCCGGGGCGGCGCCGAGCGCCCCGAGGACGCCGAAGACCACCATCAGGTGAAACCACAATTTGGGGGACCGCCGAGGTGATTGAGGGAGAATCACTCGCATCGAAAGCCGACCCTTTCCGTGACCGCCGGAACAACAAGGCCGCCGGGACCGCGGGGAACCCACGGCGGCGGACCGTTGAAAGTAAACACAAGATAGCGGCGGCCGCCCCCGAAGTCTAGGACGGGCGATGATTTGCGGGACGCAATCGGACCCCCCACGCCCGCTCCCACGCGGCCGTCAGCCGGAGGGCCGTCGGGCCGTCTTTCGGGAACGGCAAATCGTTGACGCGGACGACGCTCGCCAGGCCGTAAGTGGCGTTCATGGCGAATACTTCCGACGCCGTCGCCAACTCGGAAAGCGGCAGCCCCCGCTCCTCGTGGCGAATGCCTTCCGCCCGGCACAACTCCCGCACGACGGCCGCCGCCGTGCCCGGCAATACCTGACCGGCCGGCGGGAAAACGACCGTCTCGCCGACCACCGCCGCGACGTTGGCCGAAGCCGTCTCCAAGACGGCCGGGTTGTCTCCCGGCGTGATGTAGAGCGGCTCGCTGCCGGGATGCGCCTCGACGACTTCCCGCATGGCGACCCACCACGGCAGCCGACTGCGGTGCTTGACGCGCGGGTCCGTCCCGAGCGGGACGGCGGCCGTCGTCAGCCGCAGGCCGCGCTCGTGGATGCCGGCCACTCGCTTCTCGTCGAACAATGTCACCAGCACCATCAGCGTCGGCGTCATGGCCGTCGCCCCGTGCGGGAACGGCGGCACGACGCCCGGCGTGGCGAGGTACAGGAACGCGAATTCGGTCGGCTTGCCGGCCCGTTGCAGATTCTCGGCCAGCAGGTTATCGCTCAACTCCCGCAAGTCCTCGACGGACAGGGAGAGCGGCACCTTGGCCAACCGGCAGCTTTCGGCGAAGCGGTCCATGTGTTCTTGCAACTGGAACAGCCGGCCGCCGAAGGTGCGCAGGCGGTCCGTAATCATCGCCCCCCAGACGATGCCGAGGTCGTCCGGTGAGAACTTCGCGTGGGAGTAGGTGAGGATTTCGCCGTTCGCGTAGCACACGGTCTCGGTCATGATGTCACTTTCAGCACGTGGTCAATCTCGTCCAAGGTGCGATCCGTCGCCCCCTGTTGCCGCAGCACGAACGCCTTGGCCGCTTCCCCGATACCCGTCCGGCGGCTTGGGTCTTCGAGCAGCGTCGTCAATTGTATTTCTAGGTCGGCGGCGTCCGCGACGCGGATCGCCCCGCCGACTTCCAGAAGGCCTTCCACGGCGTCCTTGAAGTTCCATGTATGTGGGCCGAACAGCACCGGGACGCCCAAGCCGGCCGGCTCGATCATGCTCTGGCCGCCGCGCTGGTCGTTCAGGCTCCCGCCTGTGAAGCCGACGGCGGCCAACGCCCACACGGCCCCGAGTTCCCCCATCGAGTCCCCCAGGATTATGGCCGCGGGGTCTGTCACTGGCCCGGCCAACTCGCTGCGGCGAACGCAGGGCACGCCGGCTTTGCGGATGAGGTCGGCCACTTCCGCGAAGCGATCCGGCGACCTGGGGACGATGATGAGCCGTAGGTGCGGGAAGCGGGGCCGCAGTCGGGCGAAGATGTCCGCGGCAATCTGCTCCTCCGGGGCGTGCGTGCTGCCGGCGACCCAAACGAGGTCGTCCGGGGCGATGGCGAACAGGCGGCGAAGTTCTTCCACTTTCGGGTGCGTCCGGTCCGCGAGGACGCCGTCGTATTTCACGGACCCCGTTACTCGAACGCGCTCCGCGGGGATGCCCAGCCGCCGCAGGTGGTCGGCGTAGCGGTCCGACTGCATCAGGAATCGCGTCACGCGGCCGAACATCAGCGCCCTGGCCAACCCGGCGACCTTGGCGTACCGCGCGGCGGTTCGCGGACTCATGCGGCCATTCAGCACGACGACGGGCACGCCGTGACGCTGGGCCGCGTACAGAAAGTTCGGCCACAGTTCGCTCTCGGCGAGGGCAATGAACCGCGGCTTGACCATCCGCAGCGTGCGGGCAACCGCCCAAGAAAAGTCAAAAGGGTAGGGGATGACGGCCGCGGCGCCGAAGTGCTTGCGGGCCTCGGCCAAGCCCGTGTCCGTCGTGGAGGAGACGACGACCTGCCATTCCGGGTGTCGCTTGCGGAACCCGGCCACCACGATCTTTAACAGGTTGACTTCGCCGACGCTGACGCCGTGGAACCACGCGACGGGCGCGTCCCCGGTCACGGGGACGCGGTCCAACCCCACCAACTTATCCCGCAACATTTTCCGGTAGCGCCCGGTCTTCCACGCCCGCACCGCCAACGCCGGGAACAACGCCCCGAGGGCGGCGAGGTACAGGAGGTTGAGGAAGATCGGCATTCGGGAGCAAGTCGGAGTTCGGAATGTGGAATTCAGAGTGTGTGGAAACAATAAGCCGGGCGCGAGCATCGTCGCTTTTCGCTCCGCGAAAA
>JAYUGD010000247.1:0-16138 GCA_043767785.1 Zavarzinella sp.
CGTCGGACGCGGCGACGGCGTCCAGCCCCCCCGCGTCGTCGGGCGGGACGAACATCAGCGGGGCGTGGGCGGCGACGTTCCCCTCGTGGTTCAGCCGCCGCCGTTCGGACCGCCCGGCGCTGATCGCCCCGTTCCGCACGGCCCGGTACAGCCACGCCGCCGCGTGGGCCGGCGTCTCGCGCTGCTTGGCGAAGCGGATGAACACTTCTTGGACCACGTCTTCCGGGCACCGGCACCACGTGCGGGCGTAGAGCGCCATCGCGGCGGCGTAGCGATCGACCAGGTATCCGAGCAGGTCGGGATCCATTACCGGAAGGACGCCTCACGGGGCCGGCCATTTCACGGCCGGCGGCCCTGTCCCTAAAATACCCCGCGTGACCCCGACCTTCCACCCGCTCGGCGACCGCGCCCTGCTCGCGTACCTGCCGGACGAGGCCGCCACCGCGGCCTTCGCCGCGGCCGTGCGGGCCGCGAATTTCCCGTGGCTCGTCGATCTGGTCCCCGCCTATGCCAGCGTCGGCGTCTTCTTCGACGGCTCCGTGACCCTCTCCAATGTGCGGGCCGCATTGAGCCAACTCCCGTCCGGCGAACATGCGGCCAAGCCTTCCGCTCTGCACCGCGTCCCCTGCTGTTACGACTTCGATCTTGACTTGCCGCGCGTCTCCGAACACACGGGGATGTCCCCGGAGGAGATCATCTGCCAACACACGGCCGGGCCGTACACCGTCTACGCCATCGGCTTCGTGCCGGGCTTCCCGTACCTCGGCTACCTGCCCGAAGCGCTGACCGGCGTGCCGCGCCTTCCCAGCCCGCGGCTTCACGTGGACCCCGGCAGCGTCGGCCTCACCGCACGGCAGACGGGCATTTATCCCCTGCCCCGCCCCGGCGGCTGGAACTTGGTCGGCCGCACCCCGCTGGAAATCGTGAACTTGGAAGACGGCTACTTCCCCATCGCCGTCGGCGACCAAGTATGGTTCGAGCGGATTGACCGGGCCGAATTCAGGCGATTGGAAGCTGAACGGCTGCCGGCCTTGTGAATCCTTGCCGAATGTTCCGCCTTTGCCGACTGCGGGGGGGAAGCCCGCCGGGAATCCGGCAACCGACATGGCATTCCGTTTGGCCCTCCCCCCTTTCCCGGCGATATTTACCCAGTCCCCCCAAGGACACTCCGAGCGTCGGTCCCGGTCCCAGCCGGTTGACCGATTACAGACCTCTCTTGAAGTCGGCGCCCCACTCCAGGGTTCCGCAGCAGGAGAGTTGCACCGTGCCGTTGACCTCCCCAGCCGACGCCGTCGGCCTGGACGCCCCGTTGACCCGCGGGTCCGAATTGCTGTTGGCCGAGGCGATCACCCGTCGCATCAGCCAGCCGCGGTACGACCTGTGGTTCCGCAGCCACACGACGTTCGTCTTCCTCGGCGACCGCTTGGTGGTCGGGGTGCCGAACCTGCACTTCCACGACTGGTTGCAAAAGACCTTCGGGGACGACGTGCGCGCCGCCGCCGCCGAGGTGTTCGGCGGGCCGGTGACGGTGCAATTCGCCATCGACCCGGACCTCTTCCGGGCCTTGCGGCAAGAGCAAGCGGCGGCCGACGCGAAGCCGGCGCCGACAATCCCCGCGAAATCGACTGCCACCGCGAAGCCCACCCTCGTCGTGAAGCCGACCGCCTCCGAGCCGGTCTTGGCTTCTGCCGTCGCGGAAAAGGTTCCCGAGTTCCGAAAGCCCAAGCGGCGCTGGAAGTCGCTGGGGGATTTCGTGACCGGGACGTGCAACCGCGTGGCCCACGCCTCGGCCCGGTCCGTCGTCGAAGAACCCGGCCAAGGGGCGAACCCGCTGGTGCTCTACGGGCCGACCGGCACCGGCAAGACGCACTTGCTGGAAGGCGTTTACCTCGGCCTGCGGAAGCGGTTCCCGGAGCAGAAGACGGTGTTCATCGCCGCCGAGGACTTCATGAACCGCTTTCTGGCGGCCGTCCACCAGAACAAGCAGGGGGGCTTCCGCAAGCAGTACCGCGAGAGCTTCGCCTTCCTGATCGACGACCTCTCGTTCCTCGCCGGCAAGAAGGCCACCCAAGTCGAGTTCCTGCACACGTTCGACGCCCTGCTCGCCGAGGGCGCCCAAGTCGTCGTCACCTGCGACTGCCACCCGCGGCTGACGGAAGACCTGATGCCGGAACTCGCCGACCGCCTGCTCGGCGGGGCCGTCTGGGGCGTGATGCCGCCCGATCCGGACACGCGGCTCGACTTGCTGCGGGCCAAGTCCGCGACCGGCACGGCCCGCATCCCGGACGACGTGCTGAAGTTCCTCGCGGCCAACCTGCGCGGCAACGTCCGCGAACTGGAAGGGGCGATCCACGGGCTGACGCACTACGCCCGCGTCGTCAACAAACCCGTGTCGAAGGACATGGCCCGCGAGGCCCTCGGCGACCTATTGCGGCACGCCGTCAAAGTCGTCCACGTCAAGGACGTGGACGCGACGGTCTGTTCCGTCCTCAAGATGGAGCCGAAGAGCCTGCAATCGAAGTCGAAGGCGTGGGCCGTCAGTCACGCCCGCATGATCGCCATCTACCTTGCCCGCAAGCACACGTCGGCCAGCTACGGGGAAGTGAGCATCCACTTCGGCAACAAGACGCACAGCACCGCCGTCGCCGCGGAGAAGAAAGTCCGAGTTTGGCTGGAGGCCAACGGCCTCATCAAGGCCGGCGACCGCGAGTGGAAAGTCCGCGAATTAATGGACCGACTGGAGCGGGAACTGCTGGGGCGGTGATTGACCGCCGATAATTCAGCGACCGTTTCGCCGCGCCGCGAAGTCTTCGGAGCGGAGCGCGGCCTAGCAACCCGAAGACGAGTGAACCACGAATCAAACGAATAATACGAATAAATCAAAAACCACCGGAAATGATCTTAACGATGGGTCGTGAGTCAAATCGGTTTGATTCGTGCTATTCGTGTTATTCGTGGTTGAATATTCTTCTCGGCTGAAGGCCGCGCTCCACTCCGAAGCGATGCGTCGCGGCTAAACAGGTTTTGAATTGGTCATTGGTCCTTGCCGTGCTACGCTGTCCCCATCACCGGGAGACAGTCATGTTTGCACGTCGCTTATTCGCGGCCGGCGTCGGCCTCCTTCTCTTCGCCCTCATCGGGTTCGATCAGCCCATCGTCGGCCAAGTCGCCCCGAAGGCGAAGGCCAAGGGCGTGGTCATTGCCGCCGACCAAATTGAGCTGAACAAGACGGGCGCCATCAGCGAGTTGACGCTAGTGCAGCGACCGCCGGCGCTCAAGGGCGTGCGGTCGTGGACGTGGGAGACCAAGATTCACCGCTGGTATCCGCTGAGCCTCGCCGTCAGCGCGGACGGGAAGATGTTGGCCACCGGCGGGTACGAGGGGACGATTCACCTTTGGGACGTGGAGAGCGGCAAGCACGTCTCGGCCTTGGTGGGGCACGGCAGCTACGTCGGCGGGCTGGACTTCTCCGCGGACGGGTCGCACCTCGCCTCCTGCGGCCTCTGGGACGGCACGGCCCGCGTGTGGGACCTCAAGACCGGGCAGCCGTTGAAGATTCTCCGTGAACACAAGGGGTACACGAACAACGTGGCGTGGTCCCCGGACGGAAAGAGGCTGGCCGTCACCGCCGGAAGCAGCGGCGAACTCGTGATCTGGGACGCGGTCGCCGGCAAGGTACTCCACAAGACCGAGTACGGCAACCCGGTGGCCCAAGTCGCGTGGAACAAGGAGGGGGACAAGGTCGCCGTCACGGCGGGCAAGTCCGGGGCGATTGTCGCCAACTCCTCTTCGCTGAAAACCATCCACACGCTGAAGGACGCGGCGGCCAACGCGACGGCCGTCGCCTTCTCCCCGGACGACAAGTCGTTTCTGGTCGCCAGCCAGACCGGGATGGTGGAATACGCCTTGGAGGACGCGACCCCCACGCGCAAAATCCCCGTCCCCGGCTACTTCGCCGAGTACCTTCCGGACGGCCGCATCGCCGCGACCGCCAGTTCGGGCGGGATGGCCCTCGTGGCGCCGACGGCGCTCGTCGCGGCATCGACCGTCCCCTCGGTCCTTTCCCAAGTGAAGTTCGCCCGGGACGGCAAATCGTACTTCTCCCACTACGCCGGGACCGTGACGATGTGGACCGTGGCCGACCCGCTGAAGCAGCGCACCATCCGCGTCGGCGACGTGCTGCGGCCGACGTGGGCGCCGGGCCACCCGATGCTCCTCGGCGTGACCACCAGCGGCTCCCCCACCCTGTGGGACACGGCGAACGGCAAAATCCTCGGCACGCTCGACGGCCACAAGGGGGCCGTGACGGTTTCCGCTTTTCAAGGGACCGGCAAATTGATGGCGACCGGCGGGGCCGACAAGTCGGTGCGCGTGTGGGACACGGCCACGGGCAAAAGCCTGCGCACGCTGGAGGGGCACAAGGCGGCCGTCACCGCCGTCGCCATCGCGGGCGACGGCAAGGTGGCCAGCGGGTCCGCGGACAAGACGGCCGTGATCTGGCCGGCCAAGTCCGACACGGCAATCCCGTTGGACGGCCACACCAAGACGGTGACGGCCGTCGCGTGGTCGAAGGACGGCGGCACGCTGGCGACGGGCGGGGCCGACAACAACGTGATTCTGTGGACGGCCGCCGGCAAAAAAGTGCGGACGATGCAAGACAATCCGGCCGAGGTGCGCTCGCTGGCGTGGTCCCCGATGGGCGACCGGCTGGCCGTCGGCGGGGCCGACGACCGCATCCGCATTTACCAGACGGCGACCGGCAAGCTGCTGGCCTTGCAGGAGTCGCTCGGCAGCCCGCCGGACATTAGCGCCGTCGCCTTCTCGCCCGACGGCAACACGGTCCTCGCCGGCCGCAGCAACCACACGCTGCAACTGTGGAGCGGCAAGGCGGCCACGAAGACCCCGATCCTTTCCGCCACCGTCGGCGCCCCGGTCCACACCGTCGCCTACGCCGCCGACGGCAAGTCTTTCGCCACCGCCTCCCTCGACCGTTGCGTGCGCTTCTTCGACTTGGCCGCCAAGGTGAAGACCACCGCCGTCGCCGAGAAGGAGCAAGTGATCTTCATCGGCACGGACGGCCACTACCGCACCTCGGGCGACGCGGAGGAGCTAATCGTCGCCGTCGTCCTGACCGACGCCGGCATGGTGACGCTGTCCCCCAAGGACTTCGCCGCCAAGTACGGCTTCAAGAATGTGCCCTCCAACGTGAAAGTGGGGCAATGATTGACCGTTTTGAAAGCGACACCGCCGGCCAATGGTTCCGCAGTTGTCCGGACCGGCATGGCCGTGTGGCGGTGACACGGACGGCTAAGCGCTATCATAACGGGGAGTTCCCCAACAACCGGAGGCGGGAAAAGTCTCATGCTGAATACCCGACAAATTTCCCCCCGGCGGGGCGGCTTTACCCTGATTGAACTGTTGGTGGTGATTGCCATCATCTCCGTCCTCATCGGCCTGCTATTGCCGGCCGTCCAGAAGATCCGCGAGTCCGCCAACCGGATGAAGTGTACGAACAACCTGAAGCAGATCGGGCTGGCCCTCCAGAACTACCACGACGCCAACTCGAAGTTCCCGCCCGGCTACGCATCGAACTTCGACGCCGCGGGCAACGACACCGGCCCCGGCTGGGGGTGGGCGGCGCACATCCTCCCGCAGACGGAGCAGGACAACGTCTTCCGACTGATCGACCTGACGCAGCCGATCGAAGCCCCGGCGTCGGCTCAGGGCCGCACCGTCGTCATCAAATCATTCCTGTGCCCGTCCGACACGGCGCCGCCGCAGGCGTTCCCGGTCGGCCCGCGGTCGGCCTCGGGCCAACTGACGGCGACGACCTGCACGGTGGCCCCCACGAATTACGTCGGGTGTTTCGGCGTCGGCGAGCCGGGCGTGGACGGGGACGGCATCTTCTTCCGTGGCAGTTCCGTACGCATCGCCGACGTCACGGACGGGACCAGTTCGACGCTCATGGCCGGCGAGCGGTCGTTCCGCCACGCCGAGTCTACATGGGTCGGGGCCGTTACCGGGGCGAACCAGGTTCCGACGCCCGGCTCGCCGTTCGGCCTGCAAGTGAACAACGCCGCCAACTTCGTGCTGGCCCACACCAGCGACGCCTTTCAGGGGCCGGCCGCCCCGGAGGAGATCAATCACTTCACCTCCCGCCACACCGGCGGCGGGAACTTTGTGTTCGCCGACGGGCACGTAAGCTACCTGAGCCGGTCCACGAGTTACGCGACCTTCAAAGCCCTGTCCACCCGCGCGGGCGGGGAAGCCATTTCCACGGGAGATTACTGATGCGCATTTTGTCCCGGCCCGCCGCCGCGGCCGTCTTGATGGTCGCCTTGTGCGGGTGCGGCGAGTCCAAGGCGGACCGGACGACGCTCGACATCAAGGACGTCCCCCCGGACATCATGAAGGTCGCCAAGGAGAACCTGCCGGGCGTGGCCTTCGACACGGCGTGGAAAAAGCCCAACGGGAACTACGAGGTGCGCGGCAAGGCGAAGAACGGCAAGGTCCGCGAAATCGACATCCGCCCGGACGGCAGCATCGAAGAGATTGAATGAGGGCCACGCCCGGCGCATCGGGTCCGACGGCTGGTCGGGGGGACGACGCATGGCCATTCGCGGGTGGGGCAAACGGGCGGCGGTCACCGGGGTCATCGCGGCCGCGGTCGCCTTCCTCGGCTTTGAGGTGTACGTCCTGAGTCCGGACACCCGGGCCTTGGCCGCGCGCACCGCGGGCCGGGTCGGGGCGTGGGACACCGTGGCCGGGATGCTCGACGACCAAGAGAGCGATGTCCGCTCGGCGGCCGGCGACACACTCGCCGACGGCGGCGCGGCGGCCGTCCCCGCGTTGGTTCGGGGGCTGACGCGGTTGGCCGCGCCGGGGCGTCAGGCGGCGGCGGTCACGTTGGCCCGGATGAAGCCGGCGCCGGCCGAGGCCATTCCGGCCTTGATGGAACGGCTCCGGGCCGACCCCGACGCCGAAGCCCGGACGGCGTTTGCGTGGGCGTTGGCGACCGTCGCCCCGGACGACCCTCGCGTCGTCGGGGCCATCGGCGGCTTGCTGGCGGAGGGCGACGAGCGCGGGCGGGCCACCGCGGCCGAGATTCTCGGGAAAATGGGGCCGCCCCCCGCCGCGGCCGTCCCCGCACTTGCCGCGGCCTTGCGGGACGCGGATGTGAACGTCCGCCGGGAGGCGGCCGAAGCCCTCGGGCGGATCGGCCCCGCCGCCGCGGCGGCCGTCCCCGCGTTGTCCGCCGCGTTGGGGGACGCCGAGCCGGAAGTGCGGATGGAAGCCGCCGAGGCGCTCGGCTCCCTCGGCCCCGCCGCGAGGGGGGCCGTCCCCGCCCTGACCGCCGCCCTCCGCGACGCCCACCCGAAAGTGCGGTCCGAAGCGGCCGAGGCCTTGGGCAAGATCAAGTAACCAAGTCTCACCTTCCCGCCGAATGACCGCGCCGAGAAGATTGGGGAACCCGTGTTGACCGTGCCGCGCCGCCTGCTCCTGCTGCTGGCCCTGATGTTCTGGCAGGGCGGCTTCATGTTCTACGGGGGCGTCGTGGTCCCGGTCGGCGCCGCCGTCCTCGGGTCCGACACCGAGCAGGGCTTCATCACCCGGGCGGTCACCAACTACTTGAACGTCGCCGGGGCCGCCGCCCTCGCCGTCTGGGCGTGGGACTTGGCGGCCGGCCCCCGCGCCGGCCGCCGCCTCCGGTGGGCCGTCTGGGGTTTCTTGGCCCTGACGCTCGGCCTGCTGGTCTTTGTTCACCTTCGCATGGACGGGCTTTTGGACGTGGACGCCGCCCGCGTCCTCGACCGCAAGGCCTTCCGCGCGTCCCACCAGTGGTACTTGGGCACGAGCAGCGTCCAGTGGGCCGCGGCCATCGGGCTGGCCTGGGCCACGCTCCGCGCGTGGCGCGCCGCGGATACGGGGCGGCCGGCCGACGCGCCGAACTGAACCGCGGCGGCCCCGGTGCTCAGACCGCGGCGGCGGCCGGCGGCGCGGCGCCGAAGCGGCGGAACAGGACTGGCAGCACGAGCAGGTTCAGGGCCGTCGAGGTCACGAGGCCGCCGAGGATCACTTGGGCCATCGGCCCCTCGACTTCCTTCCCCGCCTCGCCGCTGCCCGCCGCGATGGGCAGCAGCCCCAACCCGGTCACCAAGGCGGTCATCAGCACCGGGGCCAGCCGGTCCGCGGCGCCGCGGGCGATCAACTCGGCCCCCCACGGCATCCCGTCCACGTCGCGCAAATGCTGCCAGTGCGACACCATCATCAGGCCGTTCCGCACGGTGATGCCGAAGAGCGTCACGAACCCGATCAGCGACCCCACGTCCAGCGCCCCGCCGGCCATGTACACGGCGGCGACCCCGCCGATGAGGGCGAACGGCAGGTTCGCCATGACCAGCGCCAGCGCCCGGGCCGAGCGCAGGGCCATGCCCAGCAGCAGGAGGACGCCCAGCCCGGCGGCCGCCGACAGCAGGAGCAATTCCCGCTGCGCCGTGCGGCGGGCCTCGTGCTCCCCGGTGACGGCCACCGTGACGCCCGACGGCGTCGGCAATTCTTTTACCCGGCGCTCGACCTCGGCGGCGAACGACTCCACGTCCCGGCCCCGGACGTTGCACGTGACCGTCTGGCGCCGCAGCCCGTTCTCGTGGGCGATCAGGAACCGGCCGTCGGACAGGAACACGTCGGCCACCTGCTTCAACTGCACCCGGCCGGCCGGGGCGCTCAGCCAGAGGTCGGCCACGCGCCCCGGGTCGTTGCGGGCGGCCGGGTCGAGGACCACCTGCACGTCGATCACGCGGTTGCGGTCGTACACCTGCCCCGCCGACGCTCCCTGATATGCGAGGCTGACGCCGTCCAGCACCGCCGCCGTCCGCAGGCCGTGGCGGGCCGCGTCCCGCGGGCGGACGCGGACGACGAGTTCGGGCGCGCCGGTCAGGGCCTCGGCCCGCACGTCGGCGTGGCCGGGGACACGTTCGAGCAGGCGGGCAATGTCCTCGGCCGTGCGGCCGACCGTCTCCGCGTCGTCGCCGAACACCTTGACGGCCATCGTCGCGGTGGTCCCCGACAGGGTCTCCTTGATCCGCTCGGACAGGAACGGCAGCATCTCGAACGAGTACCCCGCCCGGTCGGCCAGCGTCGCCCGCATGTACTCCTCGAACTGCTCGTAGGCCTCGGGGGTGAGGGCGGTCAGGTCCACCTCCAACTCGCTGTACTCCACGCCCCACGTGTCTTCGCCCAGTTCCGCCCGCCCGGCCGCCTGGGCGACGCTGCGCACCGACGGGCTGCGCCGAAGCGCCTTGGTGACTTGGCCCCCGGAGGCCAAGGACTGCTCCAAGGACGTCCCCGGCAGCCCGCGCATGTGGACGACGAAGTGGTTCTCCCGGAGTTCCGGCAGGAACTCGCCGCCGAAGCCCGCCGCCGCCCACGCCGCCGCCGCCAGCAACACGGCGACGACGGCTAGCGCCAGCGGCATCTCCCGGTCGAGCCGCCGGAGCGCCCGGCCGTACCCCGCCTGCAGCCACCGCACGAACGGCGGCTCCGTCGCCCCCTTCGTGCCGGGCAGGAGGAGCATCGCCAAGGCCGGCGTGACCGTCAGGGCCACGCCCAGCGACGCCATGACGGACAACACGTAAGCGTACCCGAGCGGGGCGAACAGCCGGCCCTGCAAGCCGGACAGGAAGAAGACCGGCAGGAAGACCAGCGCCACCATGAAGGTGGCGGACACGACCGCGCCGCGCACCTCCACCGACGCCGCCAGCACGACCTCGGCCGCCGGCCGGGGCGCGGCGAGCAGCGAGTTTTCCCGCAGGCGGCGGTGGATGTTCTCCACGTCGATGATGGCGTCGTCCACCACCTCCCCGACCGCGATGGCCAGCCCGCCGAGCGTCAGGGTGTTGAGGCTGACGCCGAACGCCCACAGCGCCGTGATCGCGCCCAGCAGCGACAGGGGGATGGCGGTCAGCGAGATGAAGGCAACACGCCAGTTGAACAGGAACAGGAGCAGCACGATCACGACGAGGCCGGCCCCGAGCAGGAGGGCGTGCGTGACGCCGCCGACCGCCGCGTCGATGAAGTTGGCCTGCCGGAACAGGGCCGGGTGGTAAACGACCCCCTCCTGCTCCAGACTCGGCCGCATGCGCTCGATTTCGGCCTCGGCCCGGCGGGTGATGTCGTAGGAGTCGCCCTCGTACTGCTTGGCGACGACGACCAGCACGCCGGGGACGCCGTTGACGGCCGCGTCGCCGAACTTCGGCTCGGCCGCCTCCGTCACCGTCGCCACGTCCCGCAAGCGCACCGGCGTGCCGGCCGAGGTAACGACGACGGCCTCGCCCAACTCCGCGGCGGACCGGACTTGCCCCGCCGCCCGCAGCGTCAGCCGCTGGCCGGGCTGCTCGATGAACCCGGCCCCCCGGACGCCGCCGGCCGCGCGCGTGGCGTCCAGCACGTCCGTCACGGTTAACCCGCGGGCGGCCAAGTGGTCGGGATTGACCTGCACCTGATACTGCCGGACCTCGCCCCCGAAGAGGGTGACCGACGCGACCCCCTCCACGCCCAGAAGGCGGGGGCGCAGCTGCCACTGGACGCGGTCCCGGAGTTCGACCGGCGAGAGCTTGTCGGACGTGAAGCCGACGGTCAGCAGCCGGCCGGCAGCGGCGGTCAGCGGGGCGATCCGGGGGGCCTTCACGCCCGCGGGCAGTTTGCCGGTCAGTTCCGCGAGCCGCTCGGCCACCAGCTGCCGCGCCCGGTAGATGTCCGTCCCGTTGCGGAAGGTCAGGGTGACGACGGACAGCCCTTGGATCGACTGCGACCGCGACACCTCGAAGCGCGGCAGGCCGCTCACGGCGGTCTCGACCGGGGTGGTCACCAGTTGCTCGACTTCCGCCGGCGACAGGCCGGGGGCCTCGGTCTGGACGGTCACCTGCGGCGGCGTGAATTCGGGGAACACGTCCAAGGCCGCGTGCCGGGCCGCGTAGTACCCGGCCGCCAACAGCGCCGCGGCCAGCGCGACGACCGCGAACCGCTGTCGGACGGCCCACGCGACGATGGCTTGGAGCATGTCAGTCGTCCCCCGCGGCGGCCCGGAACTCTTCCGACAGCAGCACTTGGGCTTGCCGCGCGACGACGGGCTCGCCCGCCTTGACCCCGGCCCCGAGGACCACGCGGCCCCCCTCCCGGCCGAGCACCCGCACCTCCCGCCGCTCGAACTGGTCCGGCCCTTCCCGGACGTAGACGAGTGACCGGCCTTGGTGGGTCAGGACGGCGCCGGCCGGGACGGACACGGCCGCCCGCGGCGGGGCGTCGGGCAGGCGGACCACGGCGGTCACGAACCGGCCCGGCCGCCAGACGACGTGCGCGTTCGACTTCGGGTCCGGCTCGATGACCGCCTCGTACCAGTAGCCGCTGAACTGCGTGTTGACCTCCGCCTGCGGGGCCGGGCCAATCAGCGTGGCCGAAAGACGCTGCTGGGGCGTGGACTGACCCGGCGATGGCGAGAGGACCGTCAATTCGACCGTCGCCGGCGGCCCCGCCGCGAGGAGTTCCGGGGGAATGTCGAGTTGCGCGAGCGGCCGGCGGAAGTCCACGACGCGGGCGATCAGCGCCCCGGCCTCGACCGACGTGCCGGGCCGGGCCGCCGCCTCCGCCACTTCGCCGGCCGCCGGGGCCGTCAGCGGGAAACTGTACGCCGAGGCGCCGCCCTCGCCGCGCTTGTCGAGGGCGGCGAGCGCGCCGGTCCACAACGCCACCGCCGCTAGGTCGGTCGCCAGCGTCGTCTTGGCGTCCGTGAGCAGGACGCGGGCGTCGTCGAGTTCCCGCTGGGAGACGATCTCGCCGCCTTGGGACGCCTTTTCCAGCCGGGCGAACCGGTCCTGTTGGATGGCGACGACCTTCTCGGCGCCCTGCGACTTGAGGCGGGCCTCGGTGAGTTTCAGTTGAATGTCGAGTCGCTCCTGCGGCCCGATTCGGAGGTCGAGGTGGCCGAGGACTTGGCCGGCCTGGACCGGTGTCCCCGCCGCCGGCCACGGCGACTTGGCGTCCGCGTGGAGGGCGCCGGCGAACGGGGCTTGGATGACGGTGGTCGCCCGCTGGTTCGCCACGAGGCGGCCGTAGACCGTCACCGGCTCGGCCCAGTCGAGCGCCGCGGCCGGCTCCGTCTCGATGCCGTGTTCCGCGCACAGGTCGGCGTCGAGGGTGACGACGCCCCCCTTGGCCCGGCGCGGCGCCTGCACCGAGTCGCCGGCCCCCTCCGCGTCCCGCGCGGCTTTCGCGGCCGCGTGGACGAAGTATGCCCCAACCAGCAGGCCGGCGACGGCGGCCATCGTCACGGGCCACTTCAGCCACGCGGACCAACGACTGATGAGCATGGTTGACCCTTCCGACCCGTAATTCCCCCGCTGATGCCTTACGACGCGGGCGTTGGCGCCGGTAGTGGGTTGGCCGGCAAGGGTTCTTTCGAGGGCTTGGGACTTGTCGCCGGGCGCGCCGCCGATTCTTCGCCGATGTCGAGTTGCATCAGCCCGTCCAAGTCCGCCAGCGCCAGCCAGTAGTTGCGGCGGGCCTCGGCCAGACTCAGGCGCGTGGCGTTCAAGTCCTGCTCGGCTTGGAACACGTCCGCGAAGGTGACTTGGGCGGCCCCGGCTTGGTAGCCCTTGAGCAGCAGGTCGCGGCTCTCGCGGAACCGGGGCAGCACCTCGGCCGTAAGGCGGTCGGCCTGCTGCCGCAGCGATTCGCACCGGGCGAAGGCGGCGGCCGTCTCTTGGGCGAGGCGGGTCGCGGTTGACCGCTGGGCCGCGACGGCTTGGGCGACCCGGGCCTTCGCCTCGTAAATGTGCCCTTGGTTGCGGTCCCACACCGGCAGGGGCACGTCGAGGGTGACGCCGCCGCCGGCGGTCTGGTCGATGTTCTCCGCGTGGTACCCGGCGCCGACCGTGACGTTGGGGACCGCCTGCGCCCGCGCCAGGTCGAGGGCCACTCGGGCGCGCGCGGCGTCCGCCGCGGCTTGCTTCACGTCGCTGTTGGCCGCCAGCACGCGCCCGGTGACCGCCGCCGCGTCCAACGGCGCGGCGGGGTCGGGCAGGGGCGGCGCCGCGGCGGGCATCGGCAAGTCGGGCAGGCCGACTTCCGCCGCCAGGTGCCGCCAGGCCGCGTCCCGGGCGTTCCGGCCGGTCGCCGCGGCGATGCGGGCGTTCTCCAGCAGGGCCTCCAGCCGCAGCACGTCGCTGCGCGGCCGGGTCTTGGCCACCTCGACTTGGCGGCGCGTGACCTCGACGCCGCGCTCCAAGGAGGCCACGGTCTCCTCGTTGACGCGGACGGCGGCCTCCAGTCCGGCGTAGTCGTAGTACGCCCGGCGGACGCGCGTCAGGGTGGCGAACTTGCGGCCGACGAGCGCGAACCGGTTCACGTCCACCGCCAAGGCGGCCGCCTCGACGTCCAAGCGCCGCTTGCCCCCGGTGACAATCTCCTGACTCACCTGAAACACGAAGTTGCCCTGCGGGGCGATCCGCGAGCCGATGGTGTTCTGGTCGTAGACGAACCGGGGGTTGGGGTAGAGGCCGGCTTGCGTGAGCCGGCCCTGCGCGGCCTCAACATCGGCCGCCACTTCCCGCAGGCCCGGGTTGTTCGCCAAGGCCAAGGCCCAGAACGCCGGCAGGTCCGTCGGGGCGGCCAGTGCGGCCGGGGGCGAAGCGGTTGTGGCGCCTGCCTGCGCCACCGGCTCCGACCGCGTCTCGGCCGCCGCCGCGACGTTTTGCTCGATCATGGCGAACGCCGCCGCCGACTCCTCGGGCCGCGCCCGGGGAACCTGACAGCCGACGCCGGCGACCAGAGGCAGCACGAGCCATATCCGCAAGAAGGAATCCCTCATCCGTCATCGGAAACGGTCATATCGACTATATCGACTGTGCCGGCCGTGCCGGATGAGTTGAAAACAGCAGGCCGGGCCCACGGGAGGACATGATGGAGAATCTCGGGGGGTGGCGGGGCCGGCTGCGGGCGTTAAAGCGGGACACCTACGCCTTGTACTTGGCCTGCCGGGACGCGCGGACGCCGTGGTACGCCAAGCTGACGGCGGCGGCCGTCGTGGCGTATGCGTTCAGCCCGATTGACCTGATTCCCGACTTCATCCCCGTGCTGGGGCTGTTGGACGATTTGCTGCTCGTCCCGCTCGGGGTCAAATTGGTCCGCTGGATGGTCCCCGCCGACGTGATGGCCGACTGCCGGGTCCGGGCGGAGTCCGAATTCGCCGACGGGAAGCCGGTCGTCTGGGCGGCCGCGGCGGCGGTCGTCGTCCTGTGGGCCGCGATGGCTTTCGTGGCGTACCGGGTCATCCGGGGCTGGGTGTGACGCCGTCTGCGGATGGGGTTGCACGGCACTCGGCTACGAGTGAGACGTTTTCAGGCGAGCGTCGCGCCGTCAGGACGGCGACGGCAAACACGGCGAGAGAGAGAGACGGTTCGGCATGGGATACCCCGTGAGGTGACAATGGCCGCCATTCTAACCCGAACCGCCCGACGAGTCATGAAAACATCCTGAGCGTTTATTCCCGGTTACAATCCCCTCTCAAATGGCCGCCGGGTCGTCTAACGAGTAGTCCATTGCGGCTAAACTGTCCGGATGGTGGGACCGGCGTCCCGCCGGTCTACTGGACGTCAACCTTGGGGACAACATGCGCCGAACCTTGTGCCTTCTCCCGCTTTTGCTCGCCCCGGCCTTCGCCCACGGCTTGGCCACCGAGCAGTTGGGCAACGGTTCCATATTGATGAACCTCGGCTTAGGCGCCGAGTTGTTGGACATCATCAATTCCGATTCGCGGGTCTACTATTACGAGGTGAACGGCAACCCCACGTTCTTCTTCAAGGGGGACGCCAGGGAACTCAACAAGGCCGTCGCCAAGTTTGCCGCCATGAAGCACGAGAAGAAGGAAATCATCCTGCTCGCCGGCGCCGGGGAGACGCAAACACTCCTGCGCGACAAGAAAGTTCCCTTCGACTGGACTGTTCACGTCCCGATGGGCATCCACATGGGCGGCGACCACGAGGTGGCCGACACGCGGGCGACGCTCATCATCCATGTGCCCGGCGTGCGGGCCAAGCCGGCGGACAAGCCGGAACAACTGACGGCGTGGATCGCGGACTTGAACAGTGACGACTTCAAGACGCGGGCCGCCGCCGAGACCGGCATCGAAAAACTGGGGATCGCCGCCGTCCCCGCAATCCGCAAGGCGTTGGCCGGCAAACTCTCCGCCGAGGCCCGCGACCGCTTGGAACGAATGCTCCAGCGCCGCGGCCGTGAAATCTCACTGGACTTGTTGGAAATTCCGGCCGACTTCACCGTGATCGGCAGCGACACGCTGCTGGCCCGCGCCCGCAAGGAGATGGGCAACAAGAGCGGCGAGGTCCGCGGCTACGCCGTCGGCAGTTTGCCGACGGAACACATGAGCGCCGCGGACGTGGCGAAGGAGTTAGAGCAGTTCTTGAAGACCGAAAAACACGAATACGCCCTCCGCTGCGCCCTCGGCGGGGCCGGCCGCCTCGGCGCCGCCGGCAAGAGCTTGATCCCGGTCATCCGCGAGGTGATGAAGGCGGACGACAAGAACGTGAAGGCCTCCTGCCAGTACGCCATCGACGAGATCGAAAAGGCGAAGGACGCGAAGGAGCCTGCCGCCGACGGTAAGACGCGGGAGACGATTCGCGCGGAGATCAGCGCGTTCATCGCCGCGCGGGGGAAGACACCGAAGAAGTGACCGAGGGCTTGGCGTCCCACGTGACGCCTCAATTTCGAGAACCGCCGGGAGGCGGTCGCGTTGGAGTCCCGCTTTTAAGCGGTCTGTGACCGGCGACAGTCAGGCGGCCGGCGAACCGCGTCTTCGAGGGTTCGCCTCCGTGGGTGACGACTGTTCGCCCAAGGGGTCGGACCCTCGAAGACTCGGTCCTCCCGGGCCTTGTGGGAGAAAGTTCCAAGACCGCTTCAAAGCGGGACTCCAACGCGACCGCCTCCCGGCGGTATTCCTCCGATGAGTTATACCGCACGCGGCCACGATAGATCTTTCTCGGTCGCCCCTTGTACTCCTCACGCTCCGCGTGAGGATCGGCTTCCCCCCACGGGAAGCGGTCGTCTCGGGCGGGAAGCCGGTCCTCAC
>JAYUGD010000248.1:0-6187 GCA_043767785.1 Zavarzinella sp.
CCAGGGGCGGAAGCCGCCCCTGGCTATTTTCCTCCGCCCCCTTGGGGCGAAAACCGAAACCTCATTTCTCCTCCGCCAATACCAGCGCAATGACTGCCCAACTGGTCCCCGCGCACGAGATCCACTGGTCCTTGCCGTGCGGGAAGCCGGACTCGAAGTACGCCTGGAACGGCTTCGACCGGGACTTGACGAGCCATGACCCGTCGGCCTGTTGGGTCTTCAATAAATAACTCAGGCCGCGGCGATACGCAACAGCCGCCGTCGGCAGGTCGCCGGCTTGGTGCAGGGCGGCGAGGGCGGAGCCGGTGGCATAGGCGTCGCTCTCCAACGAGTCCAATTGAGACCACCCGCCGTCGGGGCGTTGCGTTTTGGCCAAGTCGTCGGCGGCCGCTTTCACGTCCTTGGCGTTGGCCTCCACCAGTTTCAGCGCCTTGAGCCGGAAGACGCGGTCTTCGGTGTCCTTCGGCTTCGTCGCCAACAGCCACGTCCGGGCCTTCGTCAAGCGGGCGTCGGCTTCCGTCCGCTGCGTCTCCGGGCTGTAATTCTTGAGGCCAAGCACGGCCAGATACGTCGTGGCGAACGAGCTGGCCTCGGACGGCGGGCGTTGCGACGACGTGGGCCAATGGTCGCGGTCCTTGCTCTTGCCGAGCAGGTAGCCGGCGACGGCCGCCGTGGTCGCATCGGGTTTTTGCCCGCCGGCGTGCAGCGTCAGCAGGGCGTACCCGGCCGTGTCGGCCTGCCCGCCGGTGCCGTTGCCCTTCTCGAACGCCTCGCGGTTCTTCGTCAAAAAGGTCGCTGTGTGCCGGACCTGTTTTTCCAGCCCCTTCTCGTCAATCTTGAACCCGCGCGCCTTGGCCGTGGTGAGCGCCAACACCGGCATCGCCTGATGGTGGCACGAGAAGCAATCGCGGCTCACGATGTACCCGGCCCCCGCCTCTTCCAAGAGGGGAATGCTCTTCTCCACCGCCGCCTTGAGTCGCGCCGGCGTCGGCGCCTCGGAAGCCGCTTGCAAGGCGAGGACGAGCGAGAGGAGAAGGGAAGGAATCATGGGTGTCCGGTCTCGGGAGGGCGTTTGATTGATGATGTCACACGGGCGAGCGATGCACAAGAGGGCGATTCTCGCCCAGTCGCCGCTCCGTATAACCACTCTCATTCCCTCTTGAATACTCAGGAATGTTTCGATGTTGCGACTACCCGCGCTCGTGATCACGTTGGCGTTCTTGCCCTGCGTTGGCCTCGCGCAGCCCAAGGCCCCGGTGAAAGCGCCGTCGAAATTGCCGGATACCGTGGTCAAAGCGTGGGAGAGTGCCGGGGCCTCAGTGACGTGGGTCAAGGCCGGGCCGTTCGGGCGGCAGGATACCGGCAACGACCCGACGCCCGGGGCGCTCCAGGAGTTTCTGTTTTACAAGCAACTCCCGAAAGGCGGGTGGGCCAAACTCCCGGTCCCGAAGACGCCGTTTGCCGTAAAAATTTTTGAAGCGAAGGTGACGGCCGCCGACCTGAAAGAGTTGGCCAAATTCCCGACGTTGGCCGCGTTGGACTTGTCGAAAACGGAGACGGGAGACGATGACTTGGCGCCGATCTCCGGCCTCAAGCAACTCGCCGCCCTGACCCTGTGGGGCTCGAAAGTGACGGACGCCGGGCTGAGCCAACTTTCCGGCCTCCCGCGGCTGACGGCCCTCAATCTGTCGGGTACGAAAATTACCGACGCGGGGCTGAAGACCCTCGCCGGCCTAAAAACGCTGACCTTGTTAGACTTGAACGGCACGGACATCACCGAAGCCGGACTGCAACACTTGGCCGGCCACCCGCAACTCGCCACGCTTGTCCTGAGCAACCCGGACGTGACGGACGCCGGCCTGAAACACCTCGTCGGCCTTAAGAAGCTCGCCTCGCTCAACGTCAATCACGGGAAAATCACGGACGCCGGGCTGAAGGAACTCGCCCCCCTCAAGAACCTCACGGAACTCTCCCTGATCGGCGCGGACATCACCGACGCGGGGCTGAAGACCCTTGCTGGCTTCAAGCAACTCACCAAAGTATATTTGTCGTCCCCGAAGGTCACGAAAGAGGCCGTGAAGGAACTGCGGGAAGCGCTGCCCGGCGCCGATATCCAGAAATTCTAAGCCCGGCCGCGTGAAGACAAAAATCGCCCGTTGACAACCACCAAGAACAACTCCGGAGATGCCCCGATGTTACGCCTGACCGTAATCATTTCGTGCCTTCTGGCCCTGTCCGGCGTGGCCGCCGCGCAGCCGAAGACCGCGGCCAACCCGCCGGCGGCCACGCTCAAGGCGTGGGAGGCCGCCGGCGCGTCGTTCGCGTGGGGGAAGCGGGACGCCGCCGGGGAGTGGCAGACGGCTCAGGAGCCGTCGGCCGGGGCCGTCTGGGCGTTTCGGTTCGACGGCCCGCCCAAGGCCGAGTGGGCCAAGCTGCCGACGCCGAAGCAGCCGTTCGCCGTCAACCTGTACGGGTCGAAACTCACGGACGACGGCCTCAAGGGTATCGCGGCGCACCCGCAACTGACCACGCTGCTCCTGGGCCTCAACAAGGAATTCACGGGCGCCGGGCTGGCCCATGTCGCCGGCCTCAAGGGGCTGACGGCCCTCGACCTGAAAATGACGGGGACGACGGACGCCGGCGTGAAACACCTCGCGCCCCTCAAGAAGTTGTCGCGGCTGGACCTCATGGCGACCAACGTCACCGACGCTGCCGGTAAAGACCTCGCCGCGCTGACCGGCCTGACGACACTGAACTTGTTCGGTACGCCCGTCGGTGACGCGGCGGTGAAAGACATCACCGGCCTTAAATCCCTGACAGCCCTGACGCTCGGGGACACGCGGGTGACTGACGCCGCGCTAAAGGACATCGGGACGATGACGCAACTCACGGCCCTGACCGTGGGGTCCGTGAAGTTGACGGACGCCGGGCTGAAGGGCCTCGCTCCGCTCACCAAGCTGACCGACTTAAGCCTGCCGTTCACGGGCGTGACCGACGCCGGCCTGAAAGACCTGGCCCCGCTCAAGGCGCTGACTGCCCTGTCGTTGCGGCGGACCCGCGTGACGGACGCCGGGCTGGCGGAGTTGGCCCCGCTCAAGGCGCTGACGGCCTTGGACCTGAGCGACACGCGAGTTACGGGCGCCGGGTTCAAAGCCCTTGCCGCCCTCAAGGCGCTGAAGACGCTCGACCTTTGGAACGCGCCCGTCGCGGACGGCGGGCTGAAAGACCTCGCCGACTGCAAGCAACTGGCGACCTTAAAACTGTCCGGCACGAACGTCACCGACGCCGGGATGAAACACTTGGCCGGCATCAAAACGCTGAAGTCCCTCTTGTTGTCGTTCACCAAAATCACCGCCGCCGCCCTGACCGACCTCGCCAACTGCAAGCAACTCACGGAAATATCCTTGCCGGCCTCCACCCGCTCGGGGTGGGACAAATTGCGCGAGGCGTTGCCGAAAGCCGAGATCAGCGGCTCTTGAACTTCCTACTTCGCCACCGCGAACGACTTCGCCTCGACCTTCACATCCACGGCGAACTCGGCATATGTCTCGGTGACGGCCTTGATGTCGGACTCGCCCCCGGTCATGGCGAGTTTGGCCGGCAGGTTGGTCTCGGCGTCGAGCCAGAGTTTGAATGCCGTCCCGTCGCCGCCTTTGGCCGTCACCGTGAATTGAATCACCTTCGCGGCCCGGCCGCCGACCTTTTCGTTGCCGACCAGCTTGAAATCGCTCACCGTGGGCGGCTCCCACGTGTCGCGGCGGTCCATGAAGAGGGAAGTGAGAAAGAAGCCCAGTGGGGGCAAGGCGGCCCGGAGGAAGGCCCCGGACCCCTTGGGCTGGCGGGGCGGGTTGGTTTCGCTCTGGGGCGGCGGCGGTTCAACCACTTCGCTCACGCGGGCGCCGTCGCAGACGGTCGTGAACTTGACCTGTTGGCCGAAGATCTTCCCTTCGCCGTCCAGGCGGTATTGGTCCCCTTCGCCCAAGAGGATGGCGCCTTTGACCGTCCCTTTTTTGTCGGCCGCGGCGGAGATGTCCAACTCGTACCGGACCCGCAGGGTCTTCGCGGCTTTGACCTTTTGCTCCATCGCCCGGAAGAGTTTCTCGGCCTCGTCTTCCGCGGCTTGGATTGGGAAAGCGGCCGATAGCAATAGCGAAGTGAGTAACCAACGCACGGGAGGTCTCCTGAGTACGGAAACGGAAACGGCTCTGACAAGATAGGGGGACGCCACTCCAGCGCGCGCCGCGGCCGACTCTTTCAGAAATGTGTCCTTGGCGCGGAACATATTTTTCCATTTTCGTGATAGGATCGGCCGCCGGCCGCACTTGGCTTGTAAGACCCGCGGGAGCCTCGCCGCTTCTTCTCTCAAACCTTGTGAGCCGGCATGAATCGTGTCACCCGATCTTCCCGTCCCGTGCGCTTGGCCGTCCAAACCCTTGAGGCCCGGGACACCCCGTCGGCCACCGTCGATTACACGGGCCTCAACCGCACGCTGACCGTCACGGCGACGAGCGCCGAGGACATCACCGTGGCCCCGATGGCCGGCAAGCCGACCGGCTTCATCACCGTCACCGACAAGACGAACACCGTGATTTTCCGGAGCATCGACGCCCCGCTCCCGGCCGTGAACAGCCGCCTCGTCCGCACGCTCAACGTGCGATTCGACGGCGTCACCGCCGGCACCCTGACGTTGGACCCCGGCACGAAACTCGGCGCCAGCCTGAACGTCTTCGGGGCCAAGACGACGCAGACCGTCACCGTGGCCGGGACCATCGGCGGCAGCTTCACCTACACGCCCAAGGGCGGCCAAGACACCATCAACATCGAGGCCGGCGTCCACGTCGGCAACAAGGCGGACCTGAAACTCGGGTCCGGGGCCGACGTGGTGCGGCTGAAAGGCGGCTTCATCGGCGGCAACTTAATCGTGGACACCGGGACCAGCGGGGACACGGTGGAATTGCTGGAAGGCGGCGACCTCTACGTGGCCGGCACGGCCTCCATCCCGATGGGGACCGGGGCGAACACACTGATCGCCAAGGGGGCGCACACGCTGGAAGTCGGCAAGGGCCTGACGATTTCCGGGGACCGCGGGGCCGACACCGTCACGCTGCGGAGCATCGACGCGAATTCGTTTGACGCCACGCTCCGCGTCCACGGGGACGCGAGTGGCGACGACTTCATCGAACTGCACCGCAACTACATCGCCGCCGGGCTGGACATCCGCACCCTCGGCGGGGCCGACCAAGTGAGCCTGGCGGACAAGCGGTGGACGAACGTGCCGCCGCACACGGCCCTCGGGACCGGCGTGCCCGCCTATGTTTGCCCCGCGGACGGCCGGGTGCGAAAGCCGCAGTACCTGACCACTCACGACCGGACGGTCGCGTTCACGTCGTATTTGGGGGTCAGCGGCATTGATCGGTCTCGGCCGGACGGCTCTCTTTATCCGGCGTCCGCCGTGTCCATCGCCCATGTGACGGACGGGGCGTCCAATACGTTGCTCGTCGGGGAGCGGCCGCCGAGTTCCGCGTTGCAGTTCGGCTGGTGGTACGCCGGCGAGGGTGTGGACAAGGCCGGCACGGCCGACTTGTTTCTCGGCGTCCGCGAAATCGGGTCTACGCGGGGCGGCGTGAATTGCCCGGACGCCGCGTACCGCTTTCAAGCGGGCGACGTGAAGGCGCCGTGCGATTACCTCCATTTTTGGAGTGTCCACGCCGGCGGAGCGAATTTTCTATTCGTTGACGGGTCGGTTCGCTTTCTGACTTATGCCGCGGAGTCAGTCATCGCCCAATTGGCAACGGCGCACGGCGGCGAGGTTGTTGACCTCCCGTAGATTCCCGCGTCGGCTGCCCTGCCTCATTGCAAAATCCCGACACCAGCAATCGCTATAAGACTTACTTGCCCTTTTGGGCGTGACGCTTTTCATGTGACGGCCATGTGACCCGACCACCGATTTACTTTTTATTTAAAGATTAAAATCTCCGTAAAACCTTAAATCAACGCATGTTAAGGTGGTGAGTCCGGGAAAATTTCATGTGACGGTCATGTGATTGGCAACCTGAGTCACCTCGACGTTTAGCCGCAGACGCCTCACCGCAAGTCCAGCGAGTCCATCCAGCGGACCATTTCTTTGAACACGTCGGGGTCGTCGTTGACGTACTCCTTGCCGGAGAGCTTCATCTCGCGGTAGATG
>JAYUGD010000249.1:0-6180 GCA_043767785.1 Zavarzinella sp.
CCCCATGACCCGAACCGTGTTGCTGGCGGCGTTGACTCTTGCAACTGCGGCGCCCGCCGCCTCGCCGGTGTTCCCCGTGGAAGAACTTCCCGCGGACGCGAAGGCGGCCAAGGTCGTCCTGATCGCCGGGACGAATTTCTACAAGCCGGGGGAGCACGACTACGTCGCCGCGTGCCGGGCGCTGGCCGACCTGTTGAAGCAGACGCCGGATGTGGCGCCCGTCCTCGCTCTTGACTGGCCAAAGAAGCCGGAGACGCTGGCCGGGGCGAAGGCCGTGCTGTTCCTTTCCGACGGGGCCGAGAAGCACGCCTTGCTGAAAGGCGACCGATTCGCGGAGATCACCAAACTGGCCGACGCGGGGACGGGGTTAGTCTTCCTGCACCAGACCGTGGACTTCCCCAAAGACTTCCTCGCCCGCGGCGTCGCCCTCACCGGCGGTGTGTGGGAGAAGGGGACATCGCAGCGCGCCCATTGGGTGACGACGTTTGACTCGGCGCCGGCCCACGCGATCGGCAACGGCTTCCAGTCCTTCAAGATCGACGACGGCTGGCTGTATCAGTTGAAGTTCGTGGAAGGCAAAAAAGGACTGACGCCGTTGCTCCGAACCGTGTCTCCCAAGGCTCCCCCCGAAGGAAAACCGGGGGACGGCGCCATCGTCGCTTGGGCCTACGAGCGGCCCGTCGGCGGCCGGGCGTTCTGTTTCACCGGCGGCCACTTGCACGCGAGCCTCGCCGAGGAAGGCTACCGCCGGTTCCTCGTCAACGGCATCCTTTGGAGCGCCGGTGTCGAAGTTCCGAAAGCCGGCGCCCCGGTGAAAATGGCCGCGGCCGACGTGCCGACGTATTTGACGCCGACCCCGGCGAAGAAGTGACGCACACCGCCGTCAGGCGGTCTCGTTGGAGTCCCGCTTTTAAGCGGTCTTGGAACGGCCGCCCACAAGGCCCGTGAGGACCGAGTCTTCGAGGGTCCGACCCCTTGGGCGAACGGTCGTCACCCACAAAGGCGAACCCTCGAAGACTCGGTTCGCCAGCCTCCCGCGGCGGGACAGCTCACAGACCGCTTAAAAGCGGGACTCCAACGAGACCGCCTCGCGGCGGTAATCACGGGCCGGCGTGGGAACCAACGCCGACGCCCGCTCGTCTGAGCCGATAACCCGTCTTCCGGCAGAGGACACTCTCATGAAATCATTGCTCGCGTTGCTCGGTCTTGGCTTATTCATCGCCGCCGCTTCCGCCCAAGAAGCGAAGGCCGACCCGTCGGACGGCGAGCGCTTGAGCGGGGCGTGGGTCGTCGAATCCGTCCGCGTCAACGGGCGGGACGACATCCCGACCTACCATGCCTGGGTGGATTCCTCGTTCACGGTCGAGGCCGGCGTCCTCCGCTTCCCGTACTTCCCCGGCGGCGCCGGCAAAAGCAACGCCTTCAAGATCGACCCGGCCGCGTCGCCGAAACAACTCGACGTGGAACTGCTCAAGGCGCCGGTGGACGGCAAGAAGACGCCCGGCTTCCTGCGGGCCATCTACAAGTTCGACGGCGACCGCCTGCGGGTGACGCTCGGCGTCGCCAACGAAGAGGACCGCCCCGACTCCTTCGACCATTCGGCGACCGGCCCGCCGTTTCTGCACGTCAAACTGCGCCGCCCCGGCCTCGTGGGCGACTCCCTGAAAACGGTCCCGCCCGTCGCCGGTCAGGCCGTCAAAGTGCGGGCGCTGCGGCAGGAACGCCTAAAGGCACTGCGTTTGGCCGCCGAAAATGCCATGACGCGATACGAGGCCGATCAACTGCGAATGCCGGAACTGATCGCCTTGGACGAAGCGGTGTACACCGCCGAGCGCGACTTGCTGACCGACTCCGACGACCGGGCTGACCTGCTCGACCGCCGCATTCGCCGGCTCAAAGCGCACGAGGAACACTTGACCACGCTCGCCGAGACCGGGGCCGCCCCGGCGCCCGACCAAGCCCTCATGAAGGCCGCCCGCTTGGCCGCCGAGATCGAGCGGGAATTGGGGCGACTGGGGAAGTGATTCCGGGCCGCCATTTTCCCAACCCAACTTGCGTCCCGGCCGCCATCCCGGTATCGTCACGGCGATGAACCTGATCGTGCCCGAGATTTTGCAGGAGGGCCGCGGCCTGTCCCACGCCGTCGCCGGGGCGGCGGCCGTCTTGGGCCTGTTGCTGTGGCTCTTCGGGTGGCGCGGGCACCGCTTCTGGATCGTCGTCGGCGTCACCGTGGCCGGCGGGTTGTACGGCCTGTCGGCGGGGCAGGCCACCGGCGTCAACATGGTCGCCCTCGGCGTCATGCTGGCCCTGTGCGCCGGGCTGTTGGCCTTGGAACTGGCGCGCGTGTTCGCCTTCCTCGCGGCGGGCACGGCGGTGTGGCTCACGGCCGGCGCCCTGTTCCCGCAGGGCCGGGAGATGTGGCTGGTGTTCTTGGCCGGCGGGCTGGTCGGCATTCTCTTCTACCGCCTGTGGACAATGGCCCTCACCAGTTTTCTCGGGACATTGCTGGCCGCGCATGCGATACTGATTCTGACCGGCGAAACGACGACGTTCGACGCCGCGACGTGGGCGCGGGAACACCCGGTGGCCTTGAACATCGGCGTCGGCCTCGTGAGCGCGATGGGCTTGGCCCTGCAAGGGGCGCAACTGCGGTGGAAGACGCCCGACGGCGGGGAGACGGACGCCGACGGCAAGAAAAAAGAGAAGCTCCCGAAAGACATGCAGGCGTTGAAAGACGCCTTCTCCAAACCGGCCAAGTAACGGACCCGTGCCATGCCCCGGATGTTGCGCCTGCTGACCGTCGCCGCCGTTCTGGCCCTGTCGTTCGAGGCGCCGGCTCAACAGCCGATGACCCCCGCGCCGATGCCGGCTGGCTCGCCCGCCGCGACGAACTTGGCGGACGACACGTCCGTCACCCGCGGCACGACGGCGGACCCGGCCGCGCCCGCCGGCAAGGAACAGCCGATCCTCGCGTATTTTCTGGCCCTCGCCGGTGTGGGCGGGACGCTGCTGATCGTCTGCGCGCCGGCCCGCAAGAAATAGCCCCGCCATGTCCACCGTCGCCGACTTCTGCCGGTATTTCGACGCCGTCACGCCGTTGGCGCTGGCGGCCGAGTGGGACAACGTCGGCCTGTTGCTCGGGGACCGCGCCACGGCCGTACACCGGGCGATCACTTGCCTGACCGTGACGCGGGCCGTCGTGGCCGAGGCGGTCGCGGCCAAGGCGACCCTCATCGTCAGCCATCACCCCATCCTGTTCCGCGGGGCCAAGAACCTGTCCGGCGATTCGCCGGACGGCCGCCTGTTGCTGCCCCTGCTCAAGGGCGGCGTGGCGGTTTACTCCCCGCACACGGCGTTCGACAATGCGGCCGGCGGCATCAACGCCCAACTCGCCGAAATGCTGACCCTGACGGCCGTTCGCCCGCTCCGCCGCCGCGACGCGGAGCGCCGCTGCAAGGTCGTCGTGTTCACGCCCGCAGGGGACGTGCCCGCCGTCTCGGCCGCGATGTTCCAAGCCGGAGCCGGGGTCATCGGCAATTACCGCGAGTGCAGTTTTCGCTTGCCCGGAACCGGGACGTTCTTCGGCACGGAGAATGCCAACCCGGCTGTTGGCGAGAAAGGCCGCCGCGAGGAAGCGCCCGAAGAACGCTTGGAAGTCGTCTGCCCGGAGCCGTTGGTGGGCGACGTGGTGGCCGCGATGCGCGCGGCCCATTCCTACGAGGAGCCGGCCTTCGACGTGTACCCGCTGAAATCGTTGCCCGGAGACGCCGGCGAAGGCCGCCTCGGGGAACTGCCCGCGGACACGCCCCTCTCCGTCCTCGCCCAACAGGTGAAGTACCGCCTGCGGACGGGGGCCGTGCAACTCGTCGGCGACGCCGGCCGGGCCGTGAGGCGAGTCGCCATCGCGTGCGGGGCGGCGGGCGAATTCTTGAAGGACGCGATCAAGGCGAAGGCCGACGTGTTCCTGACGGGCGAAATGCGCTTCCACGATTACTTGCACGCGGAAGCCGAGGGCGTCGCCCTGTTGCTCCCCGGCCACTACGCCACGGAACGCCCGGCCGTCGAAGCGCTGGCCGTCCGGTTGGCGAAGGACTTCCCCGGAGTAAATGTGACGGCCAGCATTCGGGAACGCGACCCGGTGACGTGGGTGTGAGATCGACTTGCCCAAGCGAACGGCCGTTTAGCCGCGTCGCGGCTAAACGGGGATTGCCCTTCACCGCCGCCCGGCCAGCAGGTTCGTCAGCTCGGTCGCCGTCGGCGTGCGCCAGGGGACCGGGGCGGGCCGCGGGCGCATGTTGTTCACGGGGGCGCGGTGCGGCTTGCGGAGTTCGGCGAGCCAAGCCATGACATCATTCGTCCGCAGGTCGGGGCGGTCAGCTTTCATCGTGGCGATCACGCCTGCGAAGTAGGCAGCGCTGTAGGACGTGCCCGCGGACACTTCGCCGTTGCTCCATTTCGCGGGCAAGAGCGGCAAGATCAAGTCCGGCTTGAGGCGGCGGTCGGCGGTCGGGCCGGCGGCCGAGAACGCGGACGATTCGCCCACCGTCAGGACGCGGGGGTTGTCGGCCGGCGGGTAGAGTTCCTCGGCGTTGGACTGGTCCGTGAACACGACCGGGTCGGTCGGCTTCTCGGAGGTCGGGTGCGGGTACGGGTCGGCCCGGCTCGGCGAGAGCAGGACGCGGAGGCGGTCCGTGGCCTCAAACGTCCCGGCGTTGGCGATCACGCGCACGCGGTACGTCCCCGCGCCCAAGTTCGGGAGGACCAAGCGTTCCCGCGGGTTGCGGGACTCGCCGTCGTCGGCCTGCTTGTCCCCGGCGATTTGCTTGAGGTCGGCCCGGCCGATTCCCTTGCCGGCCGAGTTCTCGACGATCAGACCGAGGTCTTTCAGCGTGCCGGCGTCTTCTTGGGCGCCGTAGTCGTTCCACGTCAGCGTGATGGTGAAGGTGTTTTCGTCGAGCCGGTTCGTGAAAGACAGGGCGGTCTTTTGCGTCGGGCCGAAGGTCACGTACCCGTCCTTGCCGGGCGTGACCGGGCCGTTGAAGACGCGGCCGTGGTGGTTGCCCGCGGCGTTCACCCAGATGACGCCGGCCCGGATGGCCTCGTCCACGACGGCGTTGATCGGCCCGCGGCCGTCGCCGTTGCCGCCCCCCTCGAAGTGGCCGCTGAAGAGGATGATTTGCGCGCCCTGCTGCACGGCGTAGCGGACGGCCCGCCGGAACATCGTCGGCCCGTTGGCGTTCAGCAGCATGAACACGGGGCCTTGTGCGTCTCCGCCGGTGACGGCCCACGCGGATTGGGCCATCAGCCGGCCGTGCGTATTGCCCGGCTCGAACCCCTTTTGGTACGTCGGGTCGCCGAGGTCGTTCGCCTTCACCCACTCGTCCGGGTACTGTTCCACCAGCACGGAGCCGGGCGGGAAGGCCAGCTTCTTCGGGTCGCATCCTTCGAAACCGAAGTCGAGGACGGCGATCTTCGTGGCGGCCAATTTCGCCGGGGCCGGCTTCTTGGCAGAGAGGCCGAGTTGCGTCCGCACGTCCGCCGCATTAAGCAGGCGGGCCAAGGGGCCGGGTTCCGGCTTTCCGGCCGGGACCGGCGGCGCCAACTTGGCCGGGGCGGGAACGGGGACCGGCGCGGGGAGAATGAGTTCCGGCCCCTTTGGGTCCGTCGTCGGCGGCTTGGGGACGGCCGGCTTGTCCGGGAGCGTCGGCGTCGCCGGGATGGCCGGGCTGACGGTGGGATTCGGGCCGAGCGCCGGGCCGGGGTCGTTGGACGGCTTTTCGACCTTGGTGGGCGGGATGGTTTTGGGCATCTGCTTGGGCTGGGCGGCCAGCGCCCCGCCGAGCAGGAGTCCGGCACACAGGGTCAAACGGAAGTCGATCATGGGCGCCCTGTGCCTGAGAAGGCGTTCGCGGATGAGAAATCAACGCGGCGGATATGGAACGACGGGCGGCTTCACCAGTGAGGTGAGCCGTCCGTCGCGGGGACTGCCGGGTGGCGTGGGCGCCAGTTAGTAGCTACAGTAGGACACGCCGCTGTAGTAGGACGGGTAGTAGCTGTACGACGGGTAGTAGCTGTAGCTGTACGACGGGTAGTAGCTGCTGGAATAGGACGGGTAGCCGCCGTACCCGAAACCGACGCTGTAACCCCGGCCGTAGTAGGAGCCGTAGTAGCCGCTGCCGT